>JBATYG010000470.1:0-2009 GCA_049673945.1 Occallatibacter sp. | reverse complement strand
CGCCGTGGGAAAGAGAGTCGAGCAAGGCCCTGGCGCGCCTCGCGACCGATGAGTCAATCGTGCTGCTGAAAAACGAAAAGGGCACGCTGCCGCTCGATCGCGCGAAGCTCAAGACGATTGCGGTGATCGGGCCGTGGACCGACCAGGTGCTGCTCGACTGGTACAGCGGAACTCCGCCGTACTCGGTGAGCATTCTCGATGGCATTCGCGAGGCGGCGGGGAGCGGTGTGAAGGTGCTCTTTGCCGATGGATCGGATCCAGCGCAGGCGGCGAAGCTGGCGCACCAGGCCGACGTGGCAATCGTGGTTGTGGGCAATCATCCCGAATGCAATGCGGGATGGGACCAGTGCCCGACGCCGTCGAACGGCAAAGAAGATGTGGACCGCAAGACGATTGTGCTGGAGCAGGAGGATCTGGTGAAGCAGGTCTTCGCGGCCAATCCAAACACGATCGAGGTGCTGCGATCGAGTTTTCCCTATGCGATTGTGTGGAGCGAGCAGAATGTGCCGGCGATTGTTCACATGGTGCATAACAGCCAGGAAGAAGGCCACGGACTGGCCGATGTTCTCTTCGGCGACTACTCGCCGGCGGGCCGGCTGACGCAGACATGGCCCACGGGCGACAACCAGTTGCTGCCCATGACGGACTACAACCTGCTCGACGGCCGGACGTATATGTACAGCAAGCAGAAGCCGCTCTATCCCTTTGGATATGGGCTGAGCTACACGCAGTTCGCCTACGAAGGCCTGAAGACAAACGCTTCGCAGATGAACGCGGATGGCACGGTAGAGGTGACTGTGCGCGTGAAGAACACGGGCACGCGGGCCAGCGACGACGTGGTCGAGATGTATGTGAAGCATCTCGGCTCCGCCGTGACACGGCCGCAACTGGAGCTGAAAGGATTTGAGCGCGTGCATATCGAGCCAGGGGCCGAACGCGACGTTACGTTGCCTCTGAAGGCGCGTGACCTGGCATATTGGGATGCCGGCAGCCACTCGTGGCAGGTGGAAAAGGAGAGAGTGCGCGTGCTCGCCGGTGGCTCAAGCGACAAGCTGCCGGTGCAGGCGGATCTCGAGGTGACGGAAGCAAAGGCGTTCAAGCCGTGAGGGACCGCCTCGTCGATAGCATCGAGAATGCCCTGCAGACAGGCCCACGTCTGTGGGCAGGACGCGAAGGAATCTGTATCTCCCTCTGGTGAGAAACACACGCCCCGGCCGCTACCCAACAAAAAAGCGCCGATCTCGGCGCTTTGTGTAAAGCTCATTTTTCTATGGTGCGCCCGGAGAGATTCGAACTCCCGGCCTACTGATTCGTAGTCAGTCGCTCTATCCAGCTGAGCTACGGGCGCACGCGGTGGACCTGAGACAGAATATCAGGCCTCGAAGAGCGGTGCAATCGGCCACGCTCAGGCAGCTGGCGCAGGTTCCGGGGCCGGCTGCGGCGGGATCAGCGACAGCTCCTCTTCGATATCGAGGCCGGCCTGGCGCACAAGTTTTGCGACGACCGCGGCCGACAGCCTCGTGGCATCGTATTCGACGCGAAGGGTACGCTGCTCGCGGTCGAAGGCGAGCCGGCGAATGCCGTAGACGTCGCGCGCGTTGGCCAGCGCGAAGCTCACAGCCTCGGTGGGCGGGGTGACATAGCGAAAGAGAACATCCACCGTGGTCATAGGTAGATGATAGCAAGGCGCGGGTGGTCGGGAATCGCTCAGGGATCGCAGCGGCCGGACAATGCCTCGTTCAGAGGCTGCGAATGAAGGTGCGAATCTCGGGGTCGGACCAGTCGGTCGCTCCCACAAATTTGCGGCGGATGATGCCGCGGCGGTCGATGAGATAAGACTCCGGCCACATGCTGGTGCCGAAGAGGGTGGCCGCCGTCTGGTTGGGATCGCGTACCGTGATCAGATCTATGTGACGATTGCGGATGAAGGTGGCGTAGGCTTCGGGATCCTCGTCGATGCTGATGGCGAGAATCACGAGATGCGGATTGTCGTGGTGAAGCTCGATCAG
>JBATYG010000469.1:0-1706 GCA_049673945.1 Occallatibacter sp. | reverse complement strand
CTGACAGCCTCATCAACGCAAGATAGAGAATGCCCGCCGTGAAGAAGCCGACGAACCATGCGTAGTCATAGAGAAAACGCAGCGGGTGGACGAGGAGGCCGACGAGAGCGACGCCAACACCGAGCACAAGCGCAACGATGGCCCGCGGATTGATGCCCCGCGCGTAGGAATAAGCGCCGTCGCGGTGATAGAGCGAGCTCACATCGAGTTCCGTCCTGCGGATCAGGAAGTAGTCGGCCACCATGATGCCGGCAACCGGACCCAGCAGTCCGGAATAGCCCACCAGCCAGCCGAAGATGTAGGCGTCCGGCGTCGCAAGCAGCTTCCACGGGCACATCGCGAGCCCGAGAAAGCCCGTAATCAGCCCGCCTGTGCGGAAACTGATCAGCCGCGGATAAAGATTCGAGAAATCATTCGACGGCGAAACCACGTTGGCGCCAATGTTCACGTTGAGCGTGGCGACGAGGATCGCAATCAGCGCAAGGAACGCCACCACCGGCTGATGGAACGCGCCGATCAGCTCGATCGGGTTCCAGATTGGATGGCCGAAGAGCACCGCGGAAGCCGAGGTCACCGAGATGCCCACGAAGGCGTAGAGCGTCATGGCGACGGGCAGTCCAAAGGCCTGGCCGATCGCCTGCGCGTTCTGCGATTTCGAGTAGCGGGTGAAGTCAGGAATATTGAGCGCAAGCGTTGCCCAGTAGCCAACCATCGCCGTCAGTGACGGAAAGAAGATGGCGAGAAATGTGCTGGTCGAGTGGAATTTGCTGGGCGTTGAAAGCATCGTGCCGAAGCTGCCTGCCTTGATGCGCACCCAGATCAGCAGCGCTGCCGCCATCACAAACATGAACGGCGCTCCGAACCCTTGCAGGAAGCGGATCACCTCGACTCCTTTCCAGACGACAACCATATTCAGCAGCCAGAAGCCGAGAAAGCAGGCCCACAGCACGCCGGGCTCGGCGGCGAAGCTGGGCCAGATCACGGCGAGCATGGCGTGGATCGCGGTGCCACCGATCCAGGACTGGATGCCGAACCAGCCGCAGGCGACGATGGCGCGCAGAATCGCCGGCAGGTTCGCTCCGCGCACGCCGAAGGGCGCGCGAATGAAGACCGGAAACGGAATGCCGTACTTCGCCCCGGCATGAGCATTCAACAGCATGGGAACGAGCACGATGAGGTTGCCCAGCAGCACCGTCGCGATGGCCTGCTTCCAGTCCATGCCCTTGGCGATAAGCGAAGAGGCAAGCTGGTAGGTCGTGATCTCCATCGACATGGAGAACCAGAGCGCGATGTAGTTATACGTCGTCCAGGTGCGCTGCTCCGGCGTGGTGGGGCGCAGGTC
This sequence comes from Occallatibacter sp., assembly GCA_049673945.1. Lineage (GTDB taxonomy): Bacteria > Acidobacteriota > Terriglobia > Terriglobales > Acidobacteriaceae > Telmatobacter. The sequence goes on along the minus strand of JBATYG010000469.1, from coordinate 364 downwards.
CTGATTCGAGAGAGTGGGATCGGCGACGCTCAAAGGGCCTCCGGGTGTTTACCGCTATACCGCAGAAGCGGATGAGAACGCGATAAGGAAAGTTAGGTCAAGGATGCAGAAACAGGCTGTCGGTGCAGAGATCGCTTCCACCTCCAGCGATCAAGAAGGTATCCGACTACGTAGAACCAAGCAAGGATCAGAAATGGCATTGTGACCATGAAACTCAGAAACTCGCTGACACCGAAGTGGGCCAGTCCAAGCACAATTGCGAAGCCAAGAATGAAGGCTGGAAATCCAGAGAATCCCAATACCTTTTGGATCAATCCCGGTTCCACCCAGATGTACCGTGGACTGAAGCTGCAGTCCTCTTCCC
>JBATYG010000468.1:0-6074 GCA_049673945.1 Occallatibacter sp. | reverse complement strand
TTCGTACAAGACCAGTTCAAGATCAACGACAGGCTCTCGATCACGCCCGGCCTGCGCTATGACTGGCAGAACTTTCTCGCAACCCGCAGGCTCGGCTTCTCGCCGCGCGCATCCTTTGCCTGGGTGGTCGACCCGGGTGCGAAGGTGGTGGTGCGTGGGGGAGGCGGCATCTACTACGACCGCTTCGGATCAGGCCCGCTGCTCGATCTCACCCGCTATGAGAATGCACGCCGCCGGGTTGCGAAGCTCTCGCTCGATCCAACGGCGCTGCCCGCGTCAGGCTGCGTGCCCATCGGCCAGTGCTTCGACCTCAACGAGGTGCCGGCACAGTTCGCCGAACTTGCGCCGGACGCAAAGATTCCCTACCAGATTCAGTACGGGCTTTCGATCGAGCGTCAGCTTGGCGAACGCGCCACCGGGGTTGTCAGCGTCTACTCGGAGCGCGGCATTGACGCCTTCCGCTCGGTCGACATCAACGCGCCCACGCCGGAGTCCGGCTACACCGTGCGGCCCGATCCGGGGTCAGGCATGGTGCGCCAGATGCAGCCGGCGGGTTTCTGGCAGGGCAGCGGGCTCGACATCTCGTACCGTGGTGAGTGGAGCAAATACTTCACTGGCTTCGGTCGGTACACGTGGTCCCACTACGCATCGAACACGGGTGGCATCAGCTGGTTTCCGCAGAACCAGTATGCGCCTAATGACGAATGGGCCAGTGCGAGCTTCGATCGGCGGCAGCGCATCGGCATGTATGCAATCGTGAACCAGAAGAGCCTCTTCAATCTTTCCACCGGCGTCTTTGCGAACACCGGTAGACCGTGGACGATCCTGACCGGCACCGATGCCTACGGAGATTCACTCTTCAATACGCGGCCGGATGGTGTAGCCCCCGATACCGAGCGCGCCCCTTCATATGTGGATGTGGATCTTCGCTGGGGTCACGATTTTGCTTTCACGGACAACAAAGCCGACGACGCGCCGCGGCTTGGTCTCTCCGCAGGCGCTTTCAACGTGCTCAACCACGAAAACCCCTCGAGCATCGACACGGTGGAGACTTCGCCTGCGTTCGGCGACGTCACTGCCGTCTCTCCTCCAAGACGGTTGCAGCTCGGCATGCGCTTTGAGTTTTGAGTCACGGCACTGATTCCGGCCCCGCGGCGAATATCCGGCGTAGACTGAAGGTCAGCGTGTTTGGCACGCCGGTTTTTGTCAGGCATTGAACTTTTCAGGGCCCCCGTGCGTACTTCCCGACGAGAGACGCCATGAATCTGCGATCGGTTGTAACCAGTTTTCTGTTCCTTGCGGCTTTCGCCCTGCCGGCCCATGCCGACCGCGACACCGTGCAATTCTTCAACGATATCGATGTGCCCGCAGGCTCCAGCGTGCACGATGCGGTGTGCTTCTTCTGCAGCGTCAACGCCAAGGGAAACATCGATCATGATGTTGTGGTCTTCTTCGGCAATGTGCACGTCGGCGCACACGCCGATCACGATGTTGTGAACTTCTTCGGGACCACCCGCCTGGACGATAATGCCTCCGTCGCCCACGACATGGTCAACTTTTTCGGCTCGATTCACCTGGGCGAAAACGCGACCGTGGGCAACGACGTTGTGGCGATGTTCGGCTCGGTGCGCATGGCGGAAACGGCGAGCATCAGCGGCAATCGCGTTTCGCAGCCGGCCGCCCTCTTCTGGATTCCGTTGCTGATACTCGGCGGCATTATCGTGCTGATCGTGAACCAGGTGCGCACCCGTCGGCGCCAGCTCTACGCCGCGACGTATCCCTTCCCTCCTCCTCCGCCGCCGCAACAGCAGCCGCCGTCCCAGTCCAGGTAACCCGCGGCCCCAGATAGCCGCCGCCCGCCCGGCCTTATCCGAGTCCAAGCGACCGCTGTAGGCTCAAATGCATGGCAGCAACTTTCGGCGTGCGGGCCGCTCCCTTGCGCATCATCATCCCCGGCGGCAGCGGAGAGATCGGTCACGTGCTTGCCCGCTTCTTTGAGCGGCGCGGCGATCATGTCACCGTGCTTACGCGCAATCCCTATGCCGCCACCTGGCGCACGGTTCACTGGGATGGAGTGCGCATCGGCGAATGGACCGAGCATCTCGAAGGCGCCGACGTCTGCATCAACCTGGCCGGACGCAGCGTCAATTGCCGTTACACCGCCGCCAACCGGCGGCAGATTTACGAATCGCGCATCGAGACGACGCGGCTGCTGAACCGCGTCATCGGCAGCCTTGCCGATCCGCCGAAGGTCTGGCTCAACGCATCGACCGCGACCATCTATCGCCATGCGCTCGATCGCCCCATGGACGAGGCAACGGGAGAACTCGGCGGAAATGAGCCTGGCGCGCAGGAGACGTGGAGGTTCTCGATTCGCGTTGCGAAAGACTGGGAAGCAGCATTCTTTGAAAACCCGATACCGCGTACTCGCAAGGTGGCGTTGCGGACGGCGATCACGTTCAGTCCCAGCGCGGGCGGCGCTTTCTCTGTCTTTTCAAACCTGGTGCGATTCAGTTTGGGGGGCACGCAGGGCAATGGCCGGCAATTCGTTTCGTGGATCCACGCAGACGATTTCGCACGCGCAGTCGAGTTTCTGATCATGCGCGAAGACCTGGCAGGGCCGGTGAATGTCGCCTCACCGAATCCGCTACCGAATCGCGCCTTCATGACGGCGCTGCGAGACGCCTGGAATATGCCCAACGGCATTCCCGCTCCTGCTCCGCTGCTGGAGTTGGGCGCATTCTTGCTGCGCACTGAAACAGAGTTGGTACTCAAGAGCCGTCGCGTGGTGCCCGGCCGCCTGCTCAATGCCGGCTTTCGCTTCCATTTCCCCGAGTGGCCGCAAGCCGCCGAAGACCTCGTGCACAGATGGCGCAACCGCGATTAGCGCCGGCGATTCCTGCACCCTTAACGCGCTCCTCCGAATCCAAGGTTACGAAGGGGTGCTGCTCATGTCTCAGAAGATTGCTTTTATAACCGGCGGAAATCGCGGACTCGGATTTCAGACTGCGCTCGATCTCAAGGACAAGAACACAAAAGTTGTGATTGGCTCGCGCGACCTCGAAGAAGGCCGCAAGGCAGCCGAGAAGCTGCGTGCGGCGGGCGTCGACGCCGATGTGATCAAGTTTGACATCACCAATGCCGCCGATCACAAGGCCGCCTACGACTACTTCAATGCGAAGTACGGCCGGCTCGACATTCTGGTAAACAACGCGGGCGTCGCAGGTGGGTCGTTCCCCGGCACAGGTCCCGAACACTCCGCAGCCGATGTTCCGCTGGAAACGCTGGAGCGCGTCTTCGAGACGAACTTCTTCGCCCAGGTGGCACTCACCAAGGCTCTGCTGCCGCTGATTCGCAAAAGCTCCGCCGGCCGCATCGTGAATCTGTCGAGCATTCTCGGCTCGCTCTCGTTACAGGCCGACCCAAAGTCGCCGATCTATGACGCCAAATCGTTTGCGTACGATGCGTCGAAGACCGCGCTGAACGCCTTTACGGTGCATCTCGCCTACGATCTGCGCAATACCAATATCAAGGTGAACTCCGCGCATCCGGGGTGGGTGAAGACCGATATGGGCGGCGAGCAGGCCCCGATGGAGATCAGCGAAGGCGGCAAAACCAGCGTTGCGCTGGCCACTCTGCCCGACGACGGACCCACCGGGGGCTACTTCCACATGGGCAAACCACTGCCCTGGTAACCGCGGATCACGGTGTGTGTGTGGCAGCGGCCGTGGCAACACGCGGCCGTATGCCCTCGCCGATTGGCCCCTGGTGGCCAATCCGCGCATTCAGCCACTCGGTCATCTCGCGCTCCCAGGCTGGAATATCCGGCAGGTTGCGCCACGCGGGTGTTCCGTGCCGTCCGCCGGGAATCTTGATGATGTCGCACTGCACGCCGACCTTGTGAAGCGCATCCTGCAGATTCGTCGCTTCGGAGAACGGAATGTACTCGTCCTGGTCGCCGAGAATTTCAAGAAAAGGCGGATCGTTCTTCGATACATAAGTGATCGGAGACGCCTCACGAATCGCTTCTTTCAGCCCCTTCTGCGCGATGAGCGGATCGAGCAGCCCGTGCACGGCGGAGTTCATCGGCACAAACTCGAAGCTGCTCTGGGCATAGAGGCTCACGACGGCCTGCGCCTGGGCGCTTTCCCGGTCGACTGGATCCGCGGCCGCTGGATCACCCGGGGCATTGAGCAATCCCACCATATTGCTGAGAAAGCCACCCGCCGAGCCGCCTACCAACACGAGCTTGTTGGGATCGGCATTCCAGCGGCTCGCATTGTGGCGAATGAAGCGCACCGCGTGCTGCACGTCGTACACCATGTAGGGATACGGATACTTCGGCGTCAGCCGATAGTTGACCGAAAAGACCGCATATCCGGCAGGCGCAAGAAAATCAGCCACGCAGGCTTCGCTGCTGCTCTTGCTGTCACCACCGTGATAGCCGCCACCATGGATGATGACTGCGATCGGATGCGGCGCCGGTCCCTTCGGCGCGTAGTAATCCATGGTCAGCGTCTGCCCGTCGGCCACACCATAAACGATGCCGTCCTCGGTTGGAATCCGCTTGACCGACTCCTGCTCCTGCGCGTTGAGCAAAACCGCACCTGCCACTGCTGCGAGACATGAAACCGCCAACACGCGCATGGATATCCTGATCACGAAACTGTCCGCCTCCCGGAGCATCCATCATAGAATGGTGAATCCATTCAACCGCTATGGAACTTGATCTCGACAACTCAATCGCCCTCCTCGAACGCACCCCCGCCGCACTGGATGCGCTGCTGCGCGGGCTGCCTGAGCCATGGATCTCGCAGAATGAAGGCGCAGGCACAATGACGCCTATCGATGTGATCGATCATCTTGCGTTTCTCGAAGGCAATAGCTGGATGCAGCGCCTCGAGCTGATTCTCGAGGGCGATGAGAGCCGGGTCTTCGCGCCGGTGAACCGACAGGGACGCTCGGGAGACGGCAACCGATCGCTGCCCGATCTCCTCGATGAGTTTGCCGACCAGCGTGCCCGGAATCTTGAACGGCTGCGCAGCATGAACCTGCAGACCGGAGATCTTGCGAAGCGGGCGCGTCATCCATCGTTTGGGCCAGTCACCGCCGCACAGTTGCTGGCGACCTGGACGGCGCACGATATGACGCATCTCCATCAGATTGCGCGTGTGCTGGCGCACCAGTATCGCGAGGCGGTCGGCCCGTGGAGCAGGTTTCTTGGTGTGCTGCATTGCGAGGGGCACAGCGAACCCGCCTAGCGATTGAGCGTGTCCAGGATATCCACGCGGAAACTATACGTGCTCTCCATTCGCTCTCGCGCTTCCTGCAGTGACTGGCGTATTCCAATCTCCCCGAGGCGTTCGAGTACCGCTCGTTCCTGTGTAAAGTTTAGAGAAACACCAGCGCGTTCTTCAAACGTGTCACGTAGAGCAACGGACACACATACAACTCAGCGCGTCATAACTTGCTCTTCGAGCGAACTCGGTCGGCGTGTGTGCGCAGGGTCCCAACTCTGCCAAAGGCAGGAAATCACAAACCCACCAATCTCTGTCCGCCCAAGGAACGCCCCCGCGAGGGACCACGTTCGTGCGGTGAAGAATCGAAGAAATCTCCATTTGAAGGATTGCTTTCCCCTGACTCTCCCTGGTCTCTGATCTGAACCCGGATCCTGACCCCCTGATACCCGAATTATTTGCCTTCCAGGCAACCCAAAGGCGCTCCAGGCGAGCGCCTTTTTGTGCCTTAAGTTACCAAGGTTTGTCCCACAAAAGACATGCAATGAGATGGTTACTTGAGCCGATTAGCGGTATCCACATCCCCCGTAGGTAATCTTACTTTTTGGTTACGAAATGCCATGCTAGACTTTTCTGAAATCACAGTTTTGAACTAGATTAGGTGGAACAAGCTGCTTCAACACAGACTTTGTCTTCCTTAAGCCTTGGGATACTCGGGACTTACAGCGTAATAACGCATTAGTAATCACACACCGAGACGTTAGTGACAATCCATCACCGCCGAAATGCCAGAGGACGGCGATCAGATTGGCCACCACCCCTCACGTACGCCCGAGG
>JBATYG010000467.1:0-1571 GCA_049673945.1 Occallatibacter sp. | reverse complement strand
GCGGAACACTGGCCGACTACAAGCATCCCGACTGGGCCACTGCGAGCGGCACCGGCGATTACGTGCACGCGCTGGTGACGCGGACGCTGCCGCTTGAAATCGATGCGCGCGTGGGCGCGGACAAGATTGTGCTGCTGCCAGCGGACTGGCAGTGGACCGGCCAGCGCTTCGGCGATTCGCTGGTGAAGCCTGGCGACGTGATCTACGTTCACCTGTCGGATGCGATGGAAGCCGGGGCGCGGCGCGCCTCGCTGGAGCAGGATTCCGGTGTGCAGGGCGCGCTCTTCGCAATGGACAACACCTCGGGCGACGTGCTGGCGATGGTGGGGGGACGGGATTTTGCGCTCTCGCAATTCAATCGCGCGACGCAGGCCGAGCGGCAGACGGGATCGAGCTTCAAGCCTTATGTTTACGCCACGGCGATCGAAGCGGGCGCAAAACCGACGGACATTATCGTGGATGCGCCGGCGAGTTTCGGCGGCTACTCACCGCATAACTATGAGAACGACTTCAAAGGGCCGATGACGCTGACTGCCGCGTTTGCCGAGTCGCGCAACGTGCCCGCGGTGAAACTGGCGGCAAGCGTCGGCATCCGCAATGTGATCGAAACCGCGCATCGTTTCGGCGTGACGTCCGATATTCCCGCGTATCTGCCGGTGGCGCTGGGTGCGGCAGAGATCACACTGGAGCAGCAGGTCACGTCGTACTCGGTTTTCCCCAATGACGGAATTCGCGTGGCGCCGCGGCTGATTCGCAAGGTGGAGAACTACGAGGGCATCACGCTTTGGCAGGATCGGCCCGAGATCAGCGAAGTGGTGAGCCAGCAGACGGCGCGCGCGATGATGACGCTGTTTCGCGCCGTGACGGCACATGGCACCGGAGCCGCGGTCGCGCAGATGAATCATCCCCTGGGAGGCAAGACGGGAACGACGAGCGATTTCACCGACGCGTGGTTCATCGGCTTTTCGCCCACGGTGACGTGCGGCGTGTGGGTGGGGAATGATAACCGCGAGTCGCTGGGCGAGAAGGAGACGGGCGCGCGTGCGGCGCTGCCCCTGTGGATGACCTTCATGCGCGCTGCGATCGCAGGCAAGGATGACGAGCAGTTCCTGGGCGATAGCGAGGAGCTGGACCACGCAGCCGCAACGGCACGGCCCGGCGCTGTGGCTCAGGCACAGCCGGCAGAGACCCGGCCGCAGTATGCGCGTCCAGCAATGCTGCCCGCTCCGACGCCGATGACTACACGGCCGCGCACAGCCGGAAGTACCGCTTCGCCTTTGCCACGTCGCTGAAGATCTGCGCGCGCAGCGCCTCGGGCGAAGGCCACTGAATCTCGGGCCGCAACCTCCAAAGAAATTCGAGATCGAGCGGCGTGTCTCCTGTGATCTCGATGGCCTCGAAGTTGAGGATGTGCGTTTCGACGCTGAAGCCCGCGCCCTCGAAGGTTGGCCGGTTGCCGACGTTGGTGACGGCCTGGAAACAGCGGCCGGCGATGGTGAGCTGCGTGACATAGACACCGAAGGCCGGCAGCAGGCCGCTATAAGCAGCGAGATTGATCGTCGGCACCAGCT
>JBATYG010000466.1:0-5487 GCA_049673945.1 Occallatibacter sp. | reverse complement strand
GCCGTCAAGGCCCACACCGAAGGCAAGATGAAGAGCATCATCCTCGTCCGCGGCGAGACCACACCGGAAGATATCGCCGGCATGGAAGTGGCCTCCGGCATTCTCACCTCGCGTGGCGGCATGACCTCGCACGCTGCTGTCGTCACCCGTGGCATGGGCAAGTGCTGCGTGGCCGGCGCCGGCGACTGTCAGGTCGACGAAGCCCGCAGGGAGCTGCGCGTCAAGGGCAAGACCTTCCGCCACGGCGACTGGCTCTCGCTCGACGGAACCACCGGCCGCCTCATCAATGGCAGGCTCAACACGATTGCGGCGCGTTCCGACGATCCCGCTCTCGTCAAATTCATGAGCTGGGCCGATCCACTGCGCACCCTCAAGGTTCGCGCCAATGCCGACGTCCCGCGTGACGCCAAACAGGCGCGCGCTTTCGGCGCCGAAGGCATCGGCCTCTGCCGCACCGAGCACATGTTCTTTGCCGAAGGACGCATCGAGCACGTGCGCGCCATGATCCTCGCCGACAACGAAGCCGACCGCCGCAGTGCCCTCAAGAAGCTGCTGCCCATGCAGCGTGCCGACTTCGTGGGGCTCTTCAAAGCGATGGAGTCGCTGCCCGTCACCATTCGCCTGCTCGATCCGCCATTGCACGAGTTCCTGCCGCAGCGCGAAGAGCTTCTCGTCGAAATCACACGGCTTGAAGACCTCAAGCCTCGCTCGCCCAAGCTCAAGGAGCTGCGTACCCTGCTGGCTCGCGTCGACGACCTGCATGAGATGAACCCCATGCTCGGCCTGCGCGGATGCCGTCTCGGCATCACGTTCCCTGAGATCACCGAGATGCAGGCGCGCGCCATCCTCGAGGCCGCGGTCGCGGTCAAGAAGCAGGGCGGCGATCCGCATCTCGAAATCATGGTGCCCCTCATCGGCTCCATCGAAGAGATGCGTCACCAGTCCAACGTCATTCGCACCGTTGCCGAAAAGGTCTTCGAAGAAAAGGGGACCAAGGTTGACTTCATGGTGGGCACCATGATCGAGCTGCCCCGCGCAGCCCTCACCGCCGACCAGATCGCCCAGGAAGCGGAGTTCTTCAGCTTCGGCACCAACGACCTCACGCAGACCACCTTCGGCATCTCGCGTGACGACATCAACAAGTTCCTCCCCGCCTATCTGAAAAACGGCATCTTCAAGCAGGATCCCTTCGCCACCCTCGATCAGGCGGGCGTGGGGCAACTGGTGAAGACGGCCACCACCAAGGGCCGCGCCACGCGGCCCGCGCTCAAGCTTGGCATCTGCGGCGAACACGGCGGCGATCCTGAGTCCGTCAAGTTCTGCCACAGGATCGGACTCAACTACGTCTCCTGCTCGCCCTTCCGTCTGCTCACGGCACGGCTGGCGGCGGCACAGGCGGCGCTTGAAGAGAAGCTGGCCGGCAACGTTCACCTGGGCAGCAAATAACTTCTGCCCCTGAAACAACAAAGGGCGCGGCCAATCGGCTGCGCCCTTTCTGTTTGGTTCTTGATATGAGGTTCAGCGTGATAGATCACCGTGCCAAATTCGTACGTTTAGGCAAGGGAGTTGCGGTGAGACACTTACCGCATGGCTCAAGAACCCTCAGAAGTGATAAACCGGAAGCTAGCTTTGGCAAAGGAGATACAGAGCGCCCGGCGATCTGCGCTTTTCTGGGCACACGTGAACCACGTTCTATCAATACTCTTGATGATCTCCGCGCTTGGATGCAGTGTGGCCGCCGGCGTAATGGGGTTTTTCACTAACTACTCGGCCAAAATGGTTGGCGGATTCGCAGTGCTTCCGACGCTGATCGCCTTTATCGCCGTAAATCTGAAATGTGAGGCGAAGAATAGCTGGCACGCTAGAAGAGCTGATGGCCTCGAAAGATTGAGATCGCAACTGATTTATGAACAACCGGAAGAACCCACACTAACTCAGGTCGCCCTGGTCGCGAAGGGAAAGACAGAACTGGAAGCGAAGATGCAAAAAGAATGGGATGACCGGTTAGTCCTGAATTGGAACGGCTTTGCGCGGCAAGGTCACACCGAGAAGGCGCTCCCTATTGAATCATCTACCAGTGAAGGTAAGTAGATGGCGCCCGACCCTCTCTTCACCTTCTCCATTTTCGGCCTCCCCACTACCTAGGTTCAGGCTTTAGTGCTTTCTCCTTATCCCGCAAGGCGGTTCCTCGCGGGGGTAGAACGGGTCGAATCCTTGGTACTGTGAGCCGCACGAGCGAGCGATCCGTATATGCTGGACAGGCATCCGGCTATGCCGGTGCCACCTTTTGCCTCGCTTTATTCCGCGCGCAGCGCCTGCACGGGATCGACCGACGACGCGCGGCGCGCCGGCAGGTAACTGGCCAGCGCGGCTGCCAACGCCAGCACCAGCGGCACAGCAGCATAGGTCATCGGGTCAAGCGGGCTGATGCTGTAGAGCAGCGATTTCATCAACTGCATCAATACCGCAGCCGCGCATACACCGATGGCAACGCCGGCAGCCGTCAGCATCAGCGCCGAACGCACAAACATCCACTTCAATTCGCTCTTCTTCGCACCCAGCGCCAGGCGAATGCCAATCTCGCGGGTGCGTTGCGAAACCGCATACGCGATCACCCCGTAGATGCCGATCACGCCGAGAACCAGCGCCATGCCGCCTGCAATCGCCAGCATCACCAGCGTGAATGAGGTGCGTTCGAGCGATTGGCTATAGAAATCCTGCATGGTTTTGGTCGAGGCCAATGGCAAATTCGAATTCACCGACCACACCGTCCGCTGCACCTCAGCCAGCAGCCCCTCGCTTCCGGCGCGGCTAGTGCGCAACACAAACGTGACGTCGCGCGGAGCATCGATCGACGGCTCCTGCGTGTACGGGTCGTTGATCATCGCCGGCCAGTAGATCGTCGCGGGCGCCGGTTGATCGAGGCCGTGCTGCCTTACATCTTCCACAACGCCGATCACCTGCTGCCACGGCATTTTGGCGAACTGGCGAACCCGCTTATCCAGTGCGGCCGATGGCGATCCCCATGAATCGCGCGCAAAATTCTCTGAAACCACAACCGTATTCCTGAAGTTGTAAATGTCGTCCCAGGTAAAGTCGCGGCCGGCCACAAGGCGCGTGCCCATGGTTTTGAAAAATCCCGGCGACACGTAGTTGAACATCATCAGCGGAGGTTCTCCGCCCTCGTAGTTCTTGCCTTCGACGCTCATCTCGTCCCAGTTGGGGTCAAATCCCTGCATCGGCACGCCACTGGCAAACGCCACACCGGTCACTCCTGGAATCGCCGCCAGATTGTCCGCAACCTGGTTCTGCATCAGCGTCACCCTGTGCGCGTCCGGCTCCAGCAGATCCGGAACCCAGATGCCCACCGTTTGAATGTGCGCCGGGTCTGCAAAACCCGGCTCCACGCTGCGCAGCGCGGCAAATGTGCGAATCATCAGCAGCGCGCTCACCAGCAGCACCAGCGCCATGGCCACCTGCGCCACCACCAGCACGTTGCGTGAACGCTGCCGCGTGCGGCTCGCGCTTGCCGTTCGGCTCGAGCCCATCAGCGCGGTTGAGCCATTGCCACGCGCGTACTTCAGCACCGGAATCGATCCGAAGAGCAAACCTGAAAACACCGAAAGCACCAGCGTGAATGCGATCGAGCCGCCATCGAGCGCAATTTCACTCATGCGCGGCAAGTCAGGAGGACCGATCGCCATCAGCAACCGCAAACCTGCGTAGGCCACGCCCACCGCCAGCGCGCCGCCCATCAACCCAAGGGACACGCTCTCCACCAGCAGCTCGCGCGCGATGCGTGCCCGCCTAGCTCCCAGTGCCGACCGGATCGACAGCTCCTGTTGACGCGACTCCGCCCGCACCAACAGCAGATTCGCCACATTCGTGCACGCCAGCAACATCACCAGGCCAACTGTCGCCATCACTACCCACAAAGCGCCGGCTACCCCGCCCGTCACCTGCAGCTTCAGTGAGCGGATATTCGGGGCGATCTTCCATCGTTCGTAATAGTGCGGATTAGTGCCCGGCCCGTTCGACCACGAATCCATCCACAGAGGGATAAGATGCGCAATGTCCGCATCGGCCTGCGCGGACGTAACCCCTGGCTTCAGCCGCCCCACTGCGCTGAACCCGAACGGCGCAAGCTTCAGATGCGCTCGATCGATCGCCATCGGCAGCAGCACATCGACATCTCGATCGACCATGCGGAAGCCGCGCGGCATCACGCCAACAATCACGCGTGTCTGCGCATCCACCTCAATGCCGCGGCCAATCACGCCTGGATTGCCGCCAAAGCGCCGCTGCCAGTACCCATAGCTAAGCATCGCGGTCTTCCCGCCGTGTGGGTCCTGGTCCGCAGCCGAAAACCATCGGCCCAGCATCGCCGGCACCGCCAGCGTCTGCAGCACCCCGTCGCTGATCACCGCGGTCTGTACCTGGTCAGGCTGTCCCGCCCCGGTCACATTCGATCGGCCCGGCGTCCAGATTCCCAGCGACTCGAAGGACTTGTTGTGCTCAGAGAATGTCAGGTACATCGACGGCGAAAGCTGCAGCCCGCTCGCAAAAGTCGCGAGACCGCCCGCGCCTGGCGCTCGCAGCCACAGGTCGACGAGCCGGGCAGAGTCCGGATACGGCAACGGCTTCACGAGCACGCAATTGATCACCGTGAAGACCGCCGTGTTCGCGCCGATCCCAATCGCAAGCGTAAGCAAAACCGTGGCCGCAAATCCCGGCGACTTCCTCAACCGCCGCAGCACCAGTTTCAAATCGGCAACCATCGATTCGAGAAGCGGCCATTGCCACTCTTCGCGGCTACGCTGCGCGATCAGCGCCACATTGCCAAACTCGCGGCGCGCCGCCTGTTCGGCCTGCGCACCCGGCATTCCCTCTTCCATCAGCTCTTCTGTGCGCAGTGCAATGTGCTCCTCGATAGAGACCGAGAGATCGTCATAGCGGCGGCCCCGTCCGAAAGCAGGTCCGAAGACACGCCCGAAGACACGATTCAGAATCTGCATTGGTGCCTCCTACGCCTTGGCCACGGCCAGCACGCGCGCAATTCCGGCAAACATCTTCTCGAAACTCACCACTTCCTCTTCCAGGTGCGCCAGACCGGCACGGGTCAGGCGATAAATGCGCGTCGGCCGCCCCTTGGCGGAAATGCCGGCCTCGGCCTCAAGCCAGCCCTCGCGCAGCATGCGCTGCAGCGCCGGATACAGTGACCCCTCGTCCACCTGCAGCATGTCGTCGGAGACTTCCTTGATGTGCTTCACCAGCGCGTAGCCGTGCATCGGTTTCAGCCGCAGAGATTGCAGGATCATGATCTCCAGCGCGCCGGGAAAAAGGTCGCGATGAGCGGGATTCTTGGCCATGCGGGGATATTACATGAAAATACCTATTTTTAAAATAGGTATTTTCACCGAATTTTCGGAGGGACCAACCGGCTGCACTTTCTTGCTGCTATTTTCTCTCTGAGGCGCAGTTCAATCC
>JBATYG010000465.1:0-3822 GCA_049673945.1 Occallatibacter sp. | reverse complement strand
TAGAAGGCGGCGAGGACGACGGGGGTAAGCGCGGCCGAGTAAATGGTGTAGGCCCAGAGCATCTTTTCAAGAATGCTGGGCGCGTAGATGGCCTGGTAAAGAGCCCAGCAGCCGAGGATGACGACGGCGAGGCGCGAGATGATCAGCACGCGCTTGTTCGAGGCGTCAGGCGCCATGTAGCGCACGAAAACGTCGTTGATGAGGTTGGTTGCCGGCGAGAAGAGATAGTTGGAGGCGGTGGAGACGACCTTGGCGAAGACGGCGCCGAGCAGAAGCGCGCCGAGAAGCGCGGGCATGCCGTGGCGCGCGGTGTAGGGAATGATTTCGTAAGGCTGCGCGGCGACTTCTCCGCTGGGGTAGAGCGCGGAGCCGATGACGGCGATGGCGACGATGAGGGTCTCAAGGATCACGGTGCCGACGATCCAGCCGATGACGGAGACGCGCGCGTCCTTCTCAGTTTTCGCGGAAAAGAACTTCTGATACATGACCTGGTTGCCGAGCATGAGCAGCATGGTGGGAACGAGGAACTCCATGGCGCGGGTGAAGGTGAGATCGCCGAGGACCTGAAAGTGCGATGGCGGTAAAGCGGCGTGCAGGCCGGCCCATCCACCGGCGGTGTGAAGCAGGTAAGGCACGGCGACGATGCAGATGACGGTGACGAGCGAGCCGATGGCGACATCCATGTAGGCGACCGAGGACATGCCGGCGAGCGCCGTGGTGATGATGACGAAGATGGCGATGATGTAGGTGCCGAGCGTGGGCGTGATCACGTCGGGAAAGATGAGGTGCAGCACGTTGCCGCCGCCCTTGAACTGGTAGCTGGTGATGCCTACGTAGGCAAAGAGGATGGCGATGGTGCCGAGGACGCGGGCCGTCTGGTTGTAGCGGGCTTCAAGCAGATCGGGCAAGGTGAATTGCGCAAACTTGCGGGCGCGCGGCGCGATGAAATAGATGAGCAGAAGGCCGAGCCATCCGCCGGCGGGCTGCCAGAGCGCGGCAAATCCATTGCGGTAGGCGTTCTCGGCGCCGGCGAAGAGGGAGCCTGCGCCGATCCAGGAAGTGAGCAGGGTGAGAACGAGGACGAAGGCGGGAAGCGAGCGGCCGGCAACGAGATAGTCCGCCTTGGTTTTGACGCGGAAGGTGCGAAAGAGGGCCACGGCGAGCAGCACGGCGGCAATGACGGCCAGGACAACGACATAGAGTTCGGACATCCGCGCGGGTTCCTCGCTGACGATACGGAATTGATGGAAGTGTATCGGATGAGGCGGCGATGAGGGACGGGGGGCTGCATTGCGCCGTGACCTGCCCACGATTGACCCGTGGTTGGGGTGTTGCTAAACTGTAAATGCGGGGTGGAGCAGCCCGGTAGCTCGTTGGGCTCATAACCCAAAGGTCGCTGGTTCAAATCCAGCCCCCGCAACCAATTGGCCCGTTGAAAAGCGGGCACTTAGAGAAGGCCGCCGGTGAGCGGCCTTTTTTATTGTGAGCGGGAGGTCAGTCAGCTGTCCGCGTTTCGGAAATCCGCAGGACTAGGTGGTTTGAAAAGCAGTGCCAAGCCAGGCATGCCTGCGATAGCGGCTGAAGGTGAGAAGATGAAGTCACCCCACTGTTGATAGCGGTCCAACCCACGCGCCATGAGAAAAAGAATCAATCGCTCACAGGCAGACCAACTGTATTGCTTTCCCATGTCTCAGAAGCGAGAGATGGGGCACCCGGCATTTCTTTCAGGTATTGACTCCGATGCAGGTTGCAGGAGCTACTAGGACGGAAATCATGAAGAACAGATGGTTGATCGTTTTTCTGATTATTCTCGTAAACGCTTCTGTGACTGCCGAGGGCATATCCTCCAATCCGTCGGAACAAGTACATTTCAGCGCCGAGGAGCCTGGCGTAAAGAAACCGGCCGTAATTCCTGACGACGTGCTGGCTGCCCTGCGAAGGGACAAATTAGTACGCAATGTGCTGAAGAGCGAGAACATTCCCGAACAGAAGCTCCCGTCAACCTGGTTCTCCGCGTCAGCAATACATTTGGGCGGAACAAAGAAAATGGATCTGATTGTGGTCGGTGAGCCACCAATTGCGGGAGGGAATACCGTTCCATTCTGGGTGTTTCGTGCTACGCCTCGCGGCTATGAACTGGCTCTGACAGCACCTGCGCATGACTTGATAGTAAGGAATACCCGTTTCAACAAATATCGAGAGATTGAAATGATGGGTGAAACAGGGGTGGAGTTTTCAAGTGTTTCATATCGGTTCGACGGCGAGCGCTATATTGCATACCGGGAGCGGTCGGGGGACATTCATTAGACAATCTGAGCGTACTGTGTGTGTACGATTATGACGCTCTCCAACGTGTGTGCAATAGGCACGGCGGGCTCGTGTTAATCCCGCTTTACCGGCGAAGAACGGACACAGTGGCCAGATGTCCGTTCTCCGCACAGAACCGGGTACGATTTTCGCATTCAGGAGTGAGGGCGGAGCGTGCCGAAGAGCAAGCATGAGGCAAGAATATACTTGACTCATCAGGCGCAGCTTCTACTTCGAGGTTGCGCCTGAGTTGCGTTTGGTAGCCAAGTGGGGGAATGCTGCGCCAGGTGATCAAATTCCGCGTAACTTCCGGTTAGCCGGTTAACCGCCTAGAAATCCGTCACGGGACAGCAAAGGACGTGACGGGGATCAGAGGCCAGCCCTGTTTGTAGAAGAACGGGCTGGCAGGAAGGTTATCAGGTGATCATGAAGAACAAAAGACTCCAGACACACGAGACTCTGCCGGAAGATGAAGAGGATCGGCAAACGCAGAGGGAAGTCAATGAGCGCGTCAAGAAATGGTGGCGCGCCACCTGCTATCTCGGGCTGGCACTGGTCGTAAGTGTGGGGTCTTGGTTTTTCTTTTTCCCAGGACAGGCGCTACACCGATTGTGGGAGACGTTCGGAAGAGCGCTTGCCGTGATCTCGCTGTGCATATTCTTACCTTGGTTGTATGCGGCCGCCACTACGTTCAACCTATGGTTGTATGGCGCAAATCTGAGGAAGATCGACAGAGACTTCGCAGGTGGAAAGGCAGGCAAATGGGGGAAATAGAAATTATGCAGCACTTACGGATCACCCTAGCTGCGGCATCTCTGGTCCGTCGGCTACTCAATCGTCCACTCACAGCCTTGATTATGCTGTTCTCAACCCTGCAATTGTTTGCTCAAACCACCGCTACGGCGAACGTGATCGTCGCGCAGGAAAGTGCCTTCTGGAAGGCCTACACCGTTGGCAACATCACAGACCTCGGTACGCTCCTACAACCAGGCTTCACCAATGTCGAGCAGGAAATCTGGACCCGAGACCAGGTTCTTACCTTCGTGGAGCAGTTCCACAAGCAATGTTCGCTAGCCCCTGTGGCACTCATCGATCCCCACGTGAGCTTTCTTACCCCAGATATCGCTACCATCGTTTACCATGCCAAGGAAGCCGCAACCTGTGGTGCTCGCACAATGTCAGGCGATACAAATATCTCTACTGTCTGGGTTCGCCACGATGGTCACTGGCAGATGCATCTTCATAGCGAGTACGCAATCCCGGCAAAGTAGTCAGCGTTCCTTCAATGCCCGTGGCGTGGTTGCGACGCCGGGTTACGATATGGCCGGTAACATCCTCTCCGACGGAGTCGTCAACTATCTCTACGACGCCGAAGGGCGAGTCTGCGCTGTGGCCTATACGCCCATGCCCGGCAACACCAGCTACTATGGGTACGAATACGATGCAGAGGGCAACCGCGTGTCTAAAGGCACCATCTCCACCTTGAGTTGCGACCCGAGTGTGAGCGGCCTCACC
>JBATYG010000464.1:0-2343 GCA_049673945.1 Occallatibacter sp. | reverse complement strand
GCCGCTTCGCGGTAGCGGATGAAGGCGACGAGACTCTGGATTTCGTAACTGGAGAAGTTGAAGGCCGGCATCTTGTTGGCGGGGCGGCCCACGCGCACGACAGCGGCCATCTGCTCACCGGTTTTGTCGTCGCGGACGAGCTTGGAGGAAGTGAGGTCGGGGCCGGTCTCGCCGCCCATGGCATCGCGGCCATGGCAGAAGGCGCAGTTCTGATGGAAGATGCCTTCGCCGGTTCTGGCGAGATCGGAGGATTTCGGTTCGGATGCGGGTTCGGCTGCGGACGCAGCAAGAAAGTGCAGAAGTGCGGTGAGTTCATCGCTCTGCAGCGTGGGAAAGCCGGGCATGCGGCCCTTGCCGGTGTGGATGATTGCGGCGATCTGGGTGGCGTTCATCTGATGGCTGATGCCGAGCAGCGGCGGGAAGCCGGGCAGGATGCCTTCACGCTGGTCGCCGTGGCAGATGGCGCAGTGTTCGGCGTAGGAGTTTGCGCCCGGGTCGGCGGCAGCGGACGGCGCGGCGACGAATTGCGCGGCGGCATCGACGGGCACCTGAAGATCGCGGGCGGTAAGCAAGGCTACGACGATAGCTGCTGCGATTGCGGCGAAGCGAGCGCCTTTCATCCTTTTCAAAACGAAAACCCCTGGGAGAATTTCTTGGAACCGTGTCAGGCGTACTTGATGAGCTGCATGAACCCGAAGTCCATGTGGAGCTGCTGGTGGCAGTGCCAGAGCGTGTCTCCGGGGTTGTCGGCGACGAAATCCACTTCAACGGTCTGGAGCGGCATGACGTTAATGACGTCTTTCATGAGGCCGCGTAACTGGGTATTGCCGATCTTTGTGACTTCAAAGGTGTGACGGTGGAGATGAAGCGGATGCTGGTCGCCGCTGCCGTTGCGAAAGACGAGGCGGCAGCGCTTGCCGGCGTGGACGATGAGCGGATCGACGGCGGGCCAGGATTTGTTATTGATGGTCCAGGTATCGAACTGCGAGCCTTTTTGCGGGCCGATGTCGCGGAAGGTGAGGGTAAAGGAGTCGTCGGGCGCGGGCGCGACGCCGGTGTTGGCGAGTTGCGCGTAGTCCCAGGTCTGCGGCGCGGGATCAGTCCATACAGGGTTGCCGGTCTGGCCGGCGTATTCGACGACGATGCCGAGGCCCATCTCGCGGGACTTTTGAAGCGTGGAACCGAGGATCCATTTACCGGGCTTGTTCATCTCAACGATGGCGTCGACGCGCTCGGCAACGGCGAGCGAGAGGACTTCAACGCTTTGCGGCTTGGGGACGGGATTGCCGTCCATGGCGATGATGGTGAATTTGTGACCGGGAAGCGCGAGGACAACGTTTTCAGTAGCGCTGGCATTGAGCAGGCGCATGAGGACGCGCTGGCCCTGCTTGACGTGGATGGGTTCGCCGGCGCCGAGCATGTGCGCGTTGATGGTGGCGTATTTGTAGCCCACGTCAGAGCCGGTGGTGAGAGGCATGTTGGCTGATTCGGCGCGCATGGTTTCGACCATGGGCACGTAGGAGGGCTCCCAGTGATGGATGGCGAGATTGACTTCTTGATCGTAGTGGCCGGGCTGCCCAGCGCGATCGATGAGGAGAAAGCCGAACTGGCCGGTGTAAGTGGAAACGTCGAGTTTGCCGTCGGCAGAGGCGTGAGTGTGATACCAGCGGGTGCCTGCGGGCCTGGGCGTGAAGCTATAGCGGTGGGTTGTGCCGGGGCCGATCATCGGCGAACCCTCTTCCATGGCGCCGTCGTTGAGGGAATCGATGGCGAGGCCGTGCCAGTGAACGATGTCGGCTTGAGGCGAGGCGTTGGTGACGTCGATGGTGACGGGCACGCCTTCGCGCAGGTGAAGCAGAGGCCCGGGAACCTGGCCGTTATAGGCAATCGTTTTTATCGACACGCCGGGACCGATGTCGAGCGTGTGCGGCTCGATGCGGAGAGTGTAGTCGGCCTTGCCGGCGGGCTTTTGCTGCGCGGGGAGCAGGCGGGTGCAGGAGTGCGCGGCGAGCGCCATGCCGGCGGAGGAGAGGAAATTTCTGCGATTCATCACGACGGATTGTCCCGATTAAGGTTTTGTGCTTTCCCACCCATCCGCCGCGGCGGATGGATGAGGCACCCAAATCTTGTGTGAGTTGAAGGTTTCCGGTTGAGGTTTGTGCTTTCCCACCTGCGCTACGCGCAGATGGGGGCACCCATTTTCGTGCGAATTGAAGCTCGCTAGTGAGTCCCTGTAGCTACGGCATGCGGATGCGAGGCCGTGCTGCCGTCGGTCATCCAAAGAGCCCACTTGATGGCCTCGAAGTACATTTTGCGAATATCGGGATCCTGCCAGGCCTCTTC
>JBATYG010000463.1:0-1543 GCA_049673945.1 Occallatibacter sp. | reverse complement strand
AGGGTGCCAATATCCAGGTGCAGCTTCTCGGGCAGCGCCATGAGGGCTGCCAGGGGGAGCGTGCCCATCACAAGAAAGGCGATGAGGTTGATGGCGAAAGCAGTCTTGCCGACACGGCGGCTGCTGGCCCAGAGCATTGCGCAGGCAGGAACGGTGAGCATCAGCAGGCCGGCATCGTGGGGGCGATGATAGGTCGAGAGCAGCGTAAGCGGCACGATGGCAGCGAGGGCATACCAGGCCACCGGGGTGCGGCGGCGCGCCTTGAGCGTGGTGAAGAGCCAGACAAGGAAAAGGATTCCGCTGACTGTGTAGGCGACCAGATTGTAGAAGGCGGGTTGATTCACAAAGATGCTGACGGCGGCCTGCAAATCGATGACCATGTTTGCATCGCGCGCGGCACGGGTCGCGGTCGGCCCCGGGTCGTTGATACCGAGGCGGCCGGACATGGCGGCGAGGTTTGCCTGCAACTCATGCAGCCAGTGCGGGGCCATGAAGGCGAGCCACGCGAGGGCGGCGAGGGCGAGCGCGGCGTCAGCGGCGAGGGTTTGCAGCGCGCGCTTGCGAAAAAGTCCGCCGGCGAGCAGGAAGTAGAGCCAGACGAGGCCTCCATCGTGGGGTTTGATTGCGAGGCTGACCGCCATGCAGAGAATGCCGGCGAGGATGAAGCGCTCCTCGATGAAACACCAGACCGCGATGGCGCAGAGGCTGACGACGATTCCGGCGGAGTTGCCGATTTCAAGCAGAAGAATGCTGTTTGCGAGCAGCAGTCCGAGCAGAGCGCCGGTTTGGAGCGGGGCGTGCGGAGCGGCCACCCTCCACATCAGCCATGTAGCAAGCAGGAAACTACCCGCGATGAGGATCATCCATAGAATGTGTGCCGGCCCCCAGGAAAGCGCCGCGAGAGGCGAGACGAGGAGAAAGGTAGTCGGCAGGTTGACGGCCATGGTCGCGACCAGCAGGTGCGTGGTGTCGGCAGGCTGGGCCGCGCCTTCCGATTGAGCGTAGAGGTGCGCAACATCGCGCTGATTGTAGGGGTCGCAGTGATGCAGCATGCACTGCGCCGGGTAGTAGAGCCCCTTTAGATCAATCATCGCGCTTGACGTTGCGGGGATGACGTATTCGAGGACACTGCCAAGCAGCAAAAAGGCTACCGCTCCCAGAGCGAAGAAGATGAATCCATCTTTGCGCGCGTTGCTGATGACGGTTCTCTTTCCTATGCGGTCCTCAGCGAGGCGCAGAGCAAGGCCACACTCTGCGCAGAACTCGTGTGCAACCGCAACGAAGGGCTGAAAGCTGGTTCAAGAATCGATTGTAGACACGCGCCGATTCGGGCGGGGATACAAAGATGCCCCGATGTTTACCAACTGAGGGCCACGGTTTTTGAGAAGCGCTATTCTGCGCCCAGCTCGCGGACGATCGCGACAGAGGAGAATGCGCCAATGCGGTTGGCGCCTGCTTCAAGCATGGCGCGCACGTCGGCGAGTTTGCGAATTCCTCCTGAGGCCTTGACGCCGCAGCGGCCGCCGGCAACTCCGCGGAGCAG
>JBATYG010000462.1:0-7391 GCA_049673945.1 Occallatibacter sp. | reverse complement strand
GTGTGGAGGCCTCGGCTTTCACCGCGCGCTCGTAGAGGCCAACGCTGGTGCGTGAATTCTGCGGGGCGAGACAAACAACGGCGGCTTCTTCAACACCGTCGGCGCGCATGCGCCGCACCACGTCAGGAATGTACGGACGCCAGTTACGCATACCCACGTAAACGGCGACGGGCAGGCCAGATGCGGCCATTTCGGCTTCGACGAGGCGGCCCTGCTCGAAGGTGAGCTCGGTGAGCGGGCTGCGGCCAATGAGCGCGTAGCGATGCTGAATCTCTTCGACGACGTGCGGCGGCATAGCGCGCCCGCTGACGACGTTGCGCAAATACTCCGGAATCTGGTCGGCAGTTTCGGGGGTCCCATGGGCCAGCAGCAGAACAGCCTGTTCAGGCATGCGCCTCCTCGAGACGGAAGTCGCGGACCATGCGCACGACAGCCTGCACATTTTCTACCGGGGTGCCGGGAACGATGCCATGACCAAGGTTGAAGATGTGGCCGGGGCGTTCTTGCCCGGCGCGCAGAATTTCCTTTACGCGCTTCTCAAGCACCTCAAGCGGGGCAAAGAGCGTGATGGGATCGAGATTGCCCTGGACCGCACGAGTGTGTCCTACGGCGCGCCAGCCTTCATCGAGGGGCTGCCGCCAGTCGAGGCCGATGACATCAGCGCCCGTTGAAGCCATTGCTCCGAGCAGGCCCGCGGTTTCGACGCCAAAGTAGATCACGGGCACGCCGAGATCCTGCACGGCGCGAACAAGGCGCTTCGAGGCCTCGAGGGCGTAATCGCGATAGTCGGCCAGGCTGAGCGAACCAACCCAACTGTCGAAGATCTGGATGACGTCGGCGCCGGCCTGCACCTGGAGACGGCAGTACTCTGTGAGCACGATGATCAGCTTGTCGAGAAGCAGACGCCACGAGGCCGGATCGGAGTACATCATCTGCTTGGTGTGGATGTAATTGCGTGAGCCGCCGCCCTCGATCATGTAGCTGGCCAGCGTAAACGGCGCGCCACAGAATCCGATGACGCCGAGGCGGTCGCGAAAGTGAGCGGCGACCTTCTCAATGGCGCGTGCAACGTAGGCGAGATCCGCTGCGCGATCGGTGCGGAGTGCGCGCACGTCGTCTGCAGTGCGCAGGGGCTGATGAACGACCGGGCCCTCGCCAGCCTGGAACTCGAAGGGCAGGCCCATGGGCTCGAGGGGCAGCAACAGGTCGGCGAAGATGATGGCCGCGTCGACGCCGAGTTTTTCCGCGGCCGTAATGGTGACTTCAGCGGCGATCTCAGGCTGCTTGCAGATTTCGACCAGGGTATGGTGCTTGCGGATGTCGCGGTACTCCTGCATATAGCGGCCCGCCTGGCGCAGAAACCAGACCGGCGTGCGATCCACGGGTTTGCGCAGGCAGGCGCGCACAAAACGGTTGCCGTCGAGCATGGATTCCGGGGCTGCGAGACTGCGATCCACAATTTCCATCTAGAGCGATTTTAACGGGCGCCAATTTGCCCTCGCAACGCAACCGCGGGAAAGTTAATAACGGACTCTAGCGGCGTTGGAGATCAAGCAGCACAACGTCGGAATGCTCCTGTACCCGTTCGATCACGAGTTGATGACCGTCAGGAGAAATATCGAAGTCCTGAATATCAAACTCCGGAGGGAGATGGGTCAATTGGCGCTGCTCTCCGGTATCCAGATTGATGAGCCAGATATCCTGATGCCCAATAGCCCCACGCAGAGCCATAAGCTCCCGTCCCCCAGGCAGGAACACGAGATGCCGGGCCCCGCGCGTGAGCGTCAGCGGCGGCAAGGGATGGGGTTTCGCATCGGGCGTAACGGCTCTGACTGAAAATTCAGTGCCTATGTCGGGGCCCGAATACACGACGAACCTGCCGTCCGGCGCCCAGACGGGGTCTACCGAATACTCGTCCACAAACGAGACGTGAGAATGGCCGTCGATTGGCACACGGAACAGATGAGGCATCCCGTGATCATTTGCGGCTACTGTGACCGACTTGCCGTCAGGTTCCCACGCAGGAGCGCTCTCCAGTTGAAGTGAATCGGAGACTACACGCGCATTCGTGCCCTCGGACTGAACCACATACAACAACGTTTGCCGGTTCTGCCGGACGGAGAATGCAATGGAGCCGCCGTCGGCCGAGATAGCCGGACCATCGATGAGTTGCGCTCCCTGCCCTCGCCATAACTCCGTGGTCGCTCCGTTGGCGACTTTCCATACGCTCTCGCCTGTTCCAGTTGTAGAGACGTAGAGAAGATAGTTCGGACCCAGACGCGGAGAAAAGCCATTGGTCGTTGTGAGAGAAACGACGGATGGCGGCGATGTCACTTTATGCGCATCGTCAATGGGCAACGTCCAGAGTGTTTTTGCCTGTGTTGCAAGGGTGGCGACGATCCGCCGACCGTCAGAACTGGCCATTAGTGAGGTGTAGCGATCAGGTCCGGTCGTCAGCCGATGGGGCAGACGATGCTCAACGTCCATGCCAAAGAGATAGGGGCCCGAACCATCTGCATCGGTATCCAGGTACAACAGAGTTCGCTGATCCAGCAGAACCGGGTAGCCTATTCTTCCGCTCCGCGGAGTGATCCGTTCCGGACTCCCGCCGGTTGGACGGATACGCCAGATGTCCAGCTTGTCCGGCACCGAACCGTGGACAAAGTAGATGAAGCTCGCGTCGGGCGCCCACAGCGGAAAATGACTATGCAGTCCTGCTGGCGCGGTAAAGATGAGCTTGCCGGCAGACTGCCGGCTGCCGTCGGCCACAAACATCGGGTCGCCGGGACCGGGCGTGTGATACACCAGTTGCGATCCGTCGGCCGACCAGTCGAACTCCGCTGCACCTTCGAGATACGGCCGGGGTTCGCCGCCCAGCGTTGGCACGGCCCACACGCCGATATCGGGCCCGTTCGGACCGCCTTCTTTGCGGACCCAGAATGTGACAAGAGCGCTATCCGGAGAAAACGCAACCGTACGAATCGCAGGATTGAGGAGCTGGCCGATATTGCCGTGGGTGAGTTTGTGGAACTGGCCGGAGCCTATCTGCGTGACCCAGAGATCCACCTCACCATCCTGGTCGGACAGGAATGCCGCAAAATGGCCATCACGCGAAAGCGCAGCGCCTTGCGCCAGGCCGCCAAAGTCCGTCACCGCCTCAAATCGCGCATTCGCGATGGGGCTCTTCCAGAAATACTCCTTCTTCTGGGTCCATAAACGTAGGCCGGCTACCAGCGCGATGACTGCCGCTGCGGCAAGCGACCCATATTTCCATTTGAAGCGCAGGTTCGGATGAGTGGATAAAGGCGCATCCAGCAGATCCGGACCTGCTGTCGGGCCTGGTGTATGGGTGCCGCTCCCCTGTGGAAGTTGAAGAGCCCTGCCCCGCCACCAGGCATCCAGCTCAGCGCGGGAGGCGTGCACCGAACCCGCCTTGTCGTGCTGGTGCCGATGAACGGGCATCCCCTCCCGTTTCTCCCACCGTTGAACTGTTGTTACATCTTTTTTCAGGTAGGCGGCAATCTCTTTCCACGACTCCAGGCGATCTTCAGATTGGCGCGCGTACATCAGCGGCCCCGAGGCTGGCTCGCTCATTGGGTTCTCCCCGACGGTGCAGCAGGCTGGCTCGTCAAGAGCCCAGATTGTAGCCTGATCGGGCGGCAATGCACAGCATTCTGTTGTAATTCAATGTATCTGGCGGGTTGATGTTCGCGCCGGCCACGGGACCGCATGATCCGCAGACGATCCGGCCGGGCACACTTCATCAACAGAAGCGCAATGTCTGAGTACCATTTCCGCCATTCTGCATTGCCGCGGGAAGCTCGCTCAATTTCGCTCAATAAGGTGGCGTGCCGAGGCGTGACGGCCGTCGGTGCGGGCGCCCGTGGAAAGCTCGAAGCGCGATGTGGTATACGCCGAATCCGGCAGCAGTGAGCCAATATACGGCAAACATCCGAATTGGCGACGATAGGCTCGTAACGCTACTCCGACGAAGATTTGCTAGTCTGTTTGTGCGCAATGAACAACCCAATTGAAAAGAAAAAGCGCTCGGAGGAGCACCGAACTTCTACGAATATCGGAAAGGAGGAGACTCCTTTCGAGGCGCTGGCCAGCATCTGCTCAGTTCTAGTGGTGGGCCTATTCATTCTGACCTTTTTGGCTCAGAACTACGTCATTCCGTCCGGCTCGATGGAGAACACGCTGCTTATAGGCGATCACCTGGTCGTCGACCGGATCACGCTCATGTCCTCGGCTTCATGGATGCCGCTTATCAGATATCGCGAGCCGAGGCGAGGCGACATAGTGGTGTTCATCAAGCCCGTTTATCAGCCCGGTATCGATGCGACAGACGCCGATGGAACTCCGCAATACACTCCCCTGGTGAAGAGATTGATCGGCGTTCCGGGCGATCATATCCATCTGCGCAACGGCATTGTGATTGTGAATGGTGTCGCGCAGCCTATTGGATTTGCGCAGCCAACGACGCCGAATAACTTCAATGAGTTCCTCGATAACTTCCCCGAAGTACCCCCAAGCGAGGCGTCTGGCGCAACAGAGACGTGGGCCGTTAACTTCTCGACCTATATCCGAGACGGTGACGTGGTGGTACCACCCGGTATGTACTTCATGATGGGCGACAACCGTCACAACAGTCTGGACTCGCGCTTCTGGGGCTTCGTGCCGCGCGCCAATATACTTGGCCGTCCCCTGTTCAACTATTGGTCGTTCAAGGCTGCGAGTGGGCAACTTGAACAAACAGGACTTGGTCACAAGCTAGCGTGGTTCGGCCACGTTCTGGTGCATTTCTTGCAAGACACGCGCTGGAACCGCACTCTCCATATTGTTCGTTGATCTGAAATCGTACCCCCGGTTTGGCATTAGGATGTTTTCAGCCGCGTAACCGCGAACGCGGAAATCTCGCCGACTGAAAACGTCTATTTGTGCGTCTGAGCCATAATCGCGTCCAGACAAAAAACGGCCCCCGTTTTTGACGGGGGCCAAGTTGCCTTGGTTCTCTCGTGTTGCGAGAGCTTGTTTGGCGGCCAGACGGCCGGGGAGCCGTCGGGGCGGAAAGGAGCCTCAGGGGGTGGCTGCGCGGCTTATGGCCGCTCCGCGCCCGCATCAGAGGCCACACCATGGGGAGGTGTGGAACCCTGGGCCGCCAAGCTGTTTTCCATCAGCCGGATGTGTACGGTGCTCTTGCGCACCCGCTCGGGCTTCGTGGTGTCATCTGTGGACACCATCGGTGAGTTGCCGAGAGCGACGAAATGCATCCGGTAGACGGGAATCTGGTGTTCGGTGAGGAGATAGCGCTGCACTGACTGGGCCAGCCGCTGCGAAGCCTGAATGCCGGCTGCGCCTGCCGCGGGTGAGCGCGCTTCCATTTCGATGATGTAACCCTGATGACCAGCCAGGTTGGCAGCGAGGGTATCGAGCTGTCCGCGAGCCGCCTCGGAGAGCACGGGGCTTCCGCCGCGGAAAGGAACGTCGATGTCGCTGATCTGGTGATACTGGTCAAGTCCATTGACGGTGGTATTCAACTGATCGACATGACCCGAGGCGCCCTGCGCGACATTGCTTGCAGTCTGCGCGGTGTTGCCCGCGTTCGTGGCTGCCTGGTTGGCCGCGTCGGCCGTGCTCTGAGCCTGATGGATACCTGCCTGAGCGCGGGCGTCCACATCCTTAATGTCGGCCGCGTTCTTCGCGTTCACCTGGTCGAGCTCGGTGAGCTGATCGTTGATCGGATCGAGGCGCTTATGCACCCACTTCTTGCGGGCAAAGGGGTTCATGTGACCCCAGAAGCCTTCCTTATCTGTGTTGGCGGTGGAGGCGGACGGCTGAGTCGTGCCTTGCATCGTGCTCTGCGCCGCAGGAGGCGTGTTTGTTGAATCGCTCGCCGCGGGCTGCGGCTGTTGAGCAATCGCCGGGACAACCAATGCAGAAGCCAGCAGCAAGCTGGGGATTACGTAAGGTCGTGTCATTCGATTTCGCCTCTTTATTCGAACAACCGCAGGGTCTGCGGGTGAGCTTCCTTACTGCCGCTCGCCCTGATATTTAGCAA
The DNA here is from genome assembly GCA_049673945.1 of Occallatibacter sp. Classification (GTDB taxonomy): domain Bacteria; phylum Acidobacteriota; class Terriglobia; order Terriglobales; family Acidobacteriaceae; genus Telmatobacter. Next base: position 1,330 of record JBATYG010000462.1, on the reverse strand, counting down.
GCCCCGTGCCAAAGGCGACTGCTGCAGCGTTTGGTTTGCTAAATGCAATTTTTATCAATGAGTTGCACTGGAGCCTTGATGAGGTTTTCCACCTCTGGCGGCAGGACTGCAACCGAGGTTCATGTAATTTTTACCGAACGGGGGAAAGTTCTACTGAGTAGTAAGTGCTCGGAGCTCAAGCGCCAGGGGCTGCGCGGGCTTATCGGGCGTCGACGTGGACGATGCGGATCTGCGGATAGGCGCCGTCCCAGTCGGGCGGGGCCGCGTCGAAGATGAGGCGAAAGTCGCGCTCGTCGCCCGGTGCCAGCGGTGCAGCCGATACGGGCTGGGTATCGACATAAGGCTCGCGGGTGCGGATCAGCTTCATGGGCTGGGTGTCGTTGCGGGTCACTTCGCTGGCTACGTTGTGGAAGAGCACCTGGACGGTGATTCCGGTGACGGTGCGGCTGCCCTTGTTGGCGATGTGGCCATCGACATAGGTGACCTTGCCGCCGGCAAGATTACTTGACTCGCTCATGGCGAGGGCGGAGATGGGCAGGTTCGCGGCGTAAGGATCGGGGCTGGCCGAGATCGGTGTGACGGCCGCGGGTTGATTGCCGCGCTGCAAGGCGATCACGACAATGCCGGCAACTATCAGGACGGCGGCGGCCGCGATCGCCAGCGGCAGCCAGTTGCGACCCTCCGATTCCCTGCGGGGAACGAGTTCGAGATTATGCCCTGAGCTCACGAGCGGATTTTACACCGGGTAACGGAAGTCATGCCGCGGCACAGCCCGCTTCTACAAGCGAAGAATGAGGGCAGCAGTTTGATCTCATGATTCCGCGCGGGTTGCCGATAACCATAAAAGAGCATCGAGAACCAGTCGCGCGACATCCGAAAGTGGAGTGGCTGCGTACATCTTTTGTTCGATTTGCCATCGCATGTGAATTGTGCCTATATAGGGATCACAAAGACCGCGCGATCGCTCCGGATTTGGGGTGCGTAGTGTAAGGAGTCGGATCAAAGAAGTCGGATTCACCGACAGAAATGGGATCACAATGATCGAGAGTCTCCCTCAATCCGCAGGTTCAACTGCCCTGGCCAGTGGCAGCAGACCGAGGCGTTCGCGCCGTCGCGAAGAGCTGATCTACGAGGCGGTGACTATCGCCGCCATGGTGATCGTTCTCGCAACTGTGTGGGTGTTCTAGCCCGGCGCTCAAGCGCGTGCGCGGCCAGGTAGCGGCGCGAATGCGCGCGGAATCTTGCAGTGTAGCGAGCTTCGAGGACCGCAATCCTTCAGTCGAATCTTTCAGTCGAATCAGCCGCTTCGATCGGCACGCATGTTCATCGC
>JBATYG010000461.1:0-2764 GCA_049673945.1 Occallatibacter sp. | reverse complement strand
CTCCACGGACGACGCCGTTGGGCGATTCCGGTGCGCCGGCAACGTTGAAGTAGCGCAGCGAAGCATAGCGCAGGCCAGAAATCTGGTTGAACCAGCGCAGCATGTGCTCGACGAGGAGCTTGGACTCACCGTACACATTGGTCGGTTTGAGGTGCGCATCCTCTGTGATTGGAATGGATTCCGGCTCGCCGTAAACGGCCGCGGTTGAGGAAAAAACCAGCCTGCGCGGCCCGTGAGCGAACATCGACTCGAGAAGGGTCAGGGTGGAAGCCGTGTTATTGCGGAAAAATATCTCGGGGCGCACCATCGACTCGCCGGCTTCAATGAGCGCGGCAAAGTGCAAAACGGCATCGAAAGGGACGCCGGATTGCGCGGCCTCGATGAAGATGCTGTCAAGCAGCGGGCGATCGGCGAGATCGCCTTCGATAAACTCCACGCCGGAAGGCAGAAGCTCACGGCGGCCATGGCTCAAATTATCAAATACAATAGCCTTGTGGCCGGCAGCGGCGAGAAGATCGCTTACCGTGCCGCCGATATAACCCGCACCGCCGGTAACCAGAATCTTCATAAAAGACTGTCTTCCGTGAGCACTTTGGGATACCGTAAGTCTATTACACTAGGCAGGGCGGATTGGCCGATTCGGTCGCCCCCAAAACCGCAGAGAAGCGGTAGCCGAGATCTCACATTCCGGAACCCGATTGCGTGAAAATCAAAGAATTTAAAGAACGTGGCGCCAGGGTAAACCAGAATTTTGTTCCTTTCATCTAACAAAGGGACAGTAGATACCAGTTGTGCTTGCCTTGGACATCGATTCGGAGCGTTACTTAAGACGTGCGTTCGGAGTTTGACCATCCATGTCCGGGGAGTCTGACGGGGTCGGCGTGTGCCACAATTTCCCAACGAGAGGGCGGGCTTATTCGGGCTCTAGAGCAGTGCATACCGGGGTTCCTGGCTTCCTTCATCCATCGGCATAACACGCAGGGACCGATCCAGAAAGTTTGCGCAAACCAGAAGTCGCTGTACGGGAAAATTCGCCATATACCTGTCGAACCGCCGGCCTTTCAAAGCGAGTGCGCCGTCACGAGACAGGAAGGCCTACCCTGCATTCACCCCGGAAACCGCTGCGGTCCGCATGAGGAGAGCAGCCGGTTCCATTGCTGTTATTGAGGTTTTTTAAACATGCCGACGAATTACCCAGGACGAATCAACTTTGGCTTACTCCCCGAGCCGGAGGGCAGGTCGGGATCGTTCATAACCGCCGCGGTTATAAACCTGATGATCCTCGCCGCCGTCCTATATATCGGGATGATGGCAAAGCATGTGATCGAGCAGCACCACTTTGAGCAGACGGAGCTGATTTTCCCCACGACGCCTCCTCCGCCGCCAAAGGTGACGGTGCCGCCGCCGCCCAAGCTGCCCCCGCCTCCGAAAGAGCCTGAGGTGAAGCTGGAAGCGCCGAAGATCAATCTACCCAAGCCTGAGCCCAGGCCGGCGCTGAAGCCGCTTGAGATGGAAGCGAAGGTGAACACGCCGCAGCTCAAATCGGCGAAGCCGGCCATTATTCTTGCCCCGCAGCCCAAGGCGGCCCTCACCGCGGCGGCCCCGGCATTGGTGCCCCAGGCGCATCCTTCCACGGCCCCCGTGCACTTTGGCGACATACAGGGCGTAACTCCGAATCCGGCTGCAACGAAGCCGGCGACCGTTGCCGCGATCGGCAATCCCTATGGCGGCAACCAGGGTCCGGCGGTCGCGCCGCGCGGCGTCGTCGGGTCTACCGGAATCGGTAATGGAACGCGTTCCGGGTCGAATGCCGGCACGGTCGGCAGAGTGGCCTCGGCCGGCATTCCCGGATCAGCCGGGACCGGGAACAGCTATTCCGGCGGCCGGGTAGCCTCGGCAGGTATTCCGGCAGAGGCCAAGGCGGTCGCGGCTCCTGCAGCCACAGTACAGCCAGCGTCAACAAACCTTGAGGTGTTGTCGAAGCCTCCGGTGCAGTACACCGCCGAAGCGCGCCAGTTGAAGGTGCAGGGCGACGTGATTCTGCGCGTAACCTTCACCGCCGCCGGCCACGTTGTGGTGGATGGCGTAGTGCACGGCCTGGGTCACGGACTCGATGAAGAGGCCCGCCGCGTAGCCGAAAGAATTCGCTTCCGCCCTGCCACCCGAAACGGTCAGGCAGTTGATTTAACGACAAATATAACCATCACCTTCCAACTGGCCTGATTTTGGAGGCATTTCAAGACCTTGCAACGAGAGTTGCAAAAGGATTACCGGCAAAGGCCAGTCCCGGTGTCGCGGGCACAAAAAGACCAGCCGGAGAATATAGTAAGAACACCAGGAGCATGAAATGACGTTTAGAAAGATTTGCCTGACCCTGCTGACCTTGGCGCTCGGCGTGTCGTGTGCAAATGCTAAGAAGAAGACGCCCAAGTTTGAGCCAGCCCACCAGCTCACCGCCGATCAGGCTGCGCTGGTGCAAAAGGCAGTCGCCCAGGAAAAGCTGATCATCAAGGCGATCCAGCAACGCACACCCCTGGTGGAAACCTATATTCAGGACACCCGGCCCGATGAAAAGCTCTACACCGTGCCGGTCGACGATCAGTACACGCTGAGCCGCGTCGACTTCGGCAAGGGATTTTTCGATAAGCAGTACGAGGTGCGTGATGGCAAGAAGAGCGGCTTCTTCAAGGGCTCGTTCTCGGCGATCTCGGGCCTGACCAAGGCCCTGGGCCTCGATAAGCGCTTCACCTACAATCCCACCGGC
>JBATYG010000460.1:0-7970 GCA_049673945.1 Occallatibacter sp. | reverse complement strand
AACGGCCCTGATGACGCAGCCGGAAAACTGCGCAACCATCGCCATCTCCCAGTCGAGAATGTGCGAACGCGACTCGCAGATCACTTCCTGGCCGGGCTCGGTATGCAGGCGGATGGCAATCTGGTTGCCCATTGTCCCGGTCGGCACAAAAAGGGCGGCCTCGCGGCCAAATATCTCCGCCGCACGTTTCTCCAGCCGATTGACGGTCGGATCCTCGCCGTAGACATCGTCGCCCACTTCGGCGGCGGCCATCGCGGCGCGCATCTCCGGCGTTGGCTGGGTCACCGTATCGGAACGCAAGTCAATCAAATCCGCCACCGTCTTCCTGTCCTTCTTTCTGTCGCAATCTGCTACGGAATCTGCGCCATTGGCAGTTCGAGCACCGGCGTGACTTTGCCATCCTTTGACGCGTAAGCCCAGAGCCCGTGGAAATTCGCGCGCAGATCGGGATGCGCCTTCAGCACCGCGCTCAAAACGGCAATCGCCTCGGTTCGCGTCGCCGCCGGATCCGCCAGGCCCAGCGATTCGTAGGTCACGCCCAGGTCAGCCTCACGCAGAGACGTGTCAACGCGGATGCCGCCAATGCTCCACGTACGCGCACCATCGGCGATCGAAATTGGAAACGCGCCCGGACCACCCTGGATCGCCCCCTGCTCGTGCGCCAGCTTTTCCATGTTAGGCGACGAAATGAAATCGACCGGCAACAGAAGGTAACGCGCCAGATCATACGAATAGTAGGCGCTCCTTGGCGATCCGGTGCCGGCCAGCGTGCGTGCACGCGACCAGTACCATACGCCGTCGTGCCCGCCGATAATTCCCTGCCGGATCGAGAGCCCTCCGAGCTTCCAGGTCGGCGCGGCGCCAGTCGGATCCCACACCACGATTATGCCGATCTGGCCGCCCAGGGGCGCGCCCGCAGCACTGGCAAGCAGCACGCCGTACCTGCCCGGCGGCAACGCATGCATGCTGATCGTCACCGTCAGCGATCCGCTTGTGTTGGAACAAAAAAACTGCGTATCCGTAACCGCCGTTTGCGTCGACGCATCCAGCAGGTAGATCTCCTGGAGCTGCGCCTGTCCGCCCTTCACCAGAGCCGCACCTTGTTCCACCTCGTTGTGGATGCCGTTCCAGTCCGACGCCACCGCGGGAAACAGATTCGCCTGCAGAGCCGAATAGTTCTCCTGCATGACGGCCGCCGCCAGTCCCTGGCCTGCCGCGATCAGCGCGCTACGGTCTGCCGGCTGCATCTCGCCCTGCGTTGTGCAGGTTGCGGCACGCGCCGCCGTTGAAGCAGTCAGCGCAAGCATTGCTACCCAGAGCTTCCAGCAGGGTCGCATCGGTTCCGGCACCCTCTCCGCCACCAAACTTTCCTGAGCGTCCATCGGCATTTTTTAGTCTAATAGAGTGGAGCGGTCAGGCTTCGGTCCGGGGAACCCGATTCTCATGCGCGCATTCAAGCCTCAGTCTCGGCTCGCACTCTTCGCTGCCATCATGTGGTGCGCGGTCGCCGTCTCCGCGCAGACGCCCCCGGCCCCCCAGGCGCAATCGACGCCTTCGCGGCACCACACTCGCGCAGCTCATGCACAGGCGCCCGCCGAACCAACGCCTCCGCCCCCGCCGCCACCCAACTGGCCTATCAACAGCACACCCATCCCCCCCTCCGTTAAGTGGAACGCGACCGGGCTCAGCATCGAGGCCTCAAACGCGAGCCTGCGGCAGATCCTGGACGATATCGCCTCCGCTACCGGCACCAGGGTCGAGGGATTCAGCCAGGATCAGAGGGTTTTCGGAAATTTTGGCCCCGGACGGCCCCGCGACGTGCTTAGCCAGCTCCTGCAGGGTTCGGGCTACAACATCGTCATGATCGGCGATCAGGGTACCGGGGCGCCCCGCGAACTGCTTCTCAGCGGACGCAATGCCGGCGGCCCATCGCAGGCGCAGGCGCCTCACCCCACCCAGGACGACAGCGACGACGATTCCTACGATGGCCAGATCGACACAATGCCGCCCGCACAGCCGCCACCGGAGCCTATGCGCTTTGCTCCCGACGCCGGGCGTACGCCGCAGCAGATTCAGCAGGAGTTGCAGCAGCGCCAGCAGCAAATGTTGATCCAGCAGCAGAATCAGCCGCAGCAGACGACCAATCCTCCGCCAAACTAACTCATTTGGTTGTATCTGTTAGTGAAGGATGCTGGCAGCTCGAAGCCCTGAGCGCCGCCCGCCAGCTTCTCTATCGCGGAGTCTTATAAGACGCCAGCCGTCTCAGGCCGGGACTCAACGGGTGCCGTGCGCGTCTGCGGACGCATCATCGCGAAGCCAACGCGGAAAATTCCATAAGCGGTCAATACGCCGAAGGCCATAGAGCCGATCGTGGCGCAAATCAGCATTGTCAAGTTCATTGCATCTGCCATAATCGTTGCTCAATCCACTTCACTGCACAAAATTTACAACGGTTGCTGCTATTCAACATCGGCAAAATCAGCCGCTTCGACACAAACGTAATGTCGATTCAGCGATTCTCGCAGAAAACTCCCCCGCGTTGACCCTGCTTTCTGTTGCCAAATAGAATACCCCTAGAGCGCTGCAATTAAGTTTGCTGCAATTAAGTTGGAAGCAGACTGCACCGGCTCGGAGCATCCGGCCGCCACGCCTCCTGTTGCCTGATCATGTCCATCTCTCACATTTCGGTGCGCGGGGCGCGCCAGCACAACCTGCGCGACATCCAGGTGCGCATCCCCCGCAATACCTTCACGGTCGTCACCGGCCTTTCGGGGTCCGGCAAAAGCTCGCTCGCCTTTGACACCATCTACGCCGAGGGCCAGCGCCGCTATGTCGAAACCTTGTCTGCCTATGCGCGCCAGTTCCTTGACCAGATCGAGAGACCCGATGTCGACTCCATTGAAGGCCTCAGCCCCGCCATCTCGATCGAGCAGAAGACCACCAGCCGCAGCCCCCGTTCGACCGTCGGCACCATCACCGAAATTTACGACTACCTGCGCCTGCTCTATGCCTCGGTCGGAACGCCCCACTGCCCCAATTGCGGACGCCCAATCGCCCGCCAGACCGCCGACCAGATCGTGCAGCGCATTCTGCAGCTTGGCGCCGGCGAACGCGTCACCGTAATGGCTCCCATCGTCCGGGGCCGCAAAGGCGAGTTCAAGGACCTGCTCGACCAGCTTGACCAGCAGGGCTTCCGCGCCAGGGTGGATGGCGAAATGCGCGACCTCTCCGACCCAATCACCCTCGACAAGCGCAAGAACCACACCATCGAAGCCATCGTCGACCGCATCCTGCTGAAGACCGCGGCTGACGCTCCCGTCGCACCCGGCAAGCCTTCACTTGAGAAGCGCCTCGATGCGGCCGTCGGCAAGGCTCTGCAACTGGCCAATGGTCTTGTTCTCATTGCGCTCGCCAACGGCGACGAACAGCTCTTCTCCTCGTCGATGGCCTGTCCGGACTGCGGTCTCGATGTTCCGAAGCTCGAGCCGCGCAGCTTCTCCTTCAACTCCACCTTCGGCGCCTGCCCGGAGTGCCATGGCCTCGGCTCGCTCTACGATCTCGATCCCGCCAAGGTCATCACCGACTGGTCCAAGCCCCTGCTCGATGGCGGCCTCGGTCCCGGCTCTGCCTCGCAGTATCTGCTCAAGCTGGTTCATCTCGCCGCAGACCGCTACAAGATCGACCTGAGGAAGCCGTTCGAGGATCTGCCCCCGAAACAGCAGCACATCCTCGTCTACGGGCCGCCCAAGGGCGAGGGTCCGCGCACCGGCTTCCACGGCATTCTCGCTTACCTGCGCGACAGCATCACCGAAGCGCGCAGCGAGGGCTACCGCGAGTACATGATGAACTTCATGTCCGCCACGCCCTGCCCTGTCTGCCGTGGCAAACGCCTGCGGCCCGAGTCGCTCGCCGTCGAAATCGGCGGTATCTCCATTGCCGACTTCACCGCGCTACCCTTGAATCGGGCTCTCTCGGCGGCAATCAACTTCACTTTCACGGCGCGCGAAGCTCTCATTGCCGAACGCATCCGCCGCGAAATCGCCGAACGCCTCGAATTTCTTTGCGCCGTTGGCCTGAGCTATCTTTCACTCGACCGCAGCGCGGCAACGCTCTCCGGCGGCGAGGGCCAGCGCATCCGCCTGGCCACGCAGATCGGCTCGCGGCTGCGCGGCGTCCTCTATGTCCTCGACGAGCCTTCCATCGGCCTGCACCAGCGCGACAACGCGCGGCTCATCCAGGCGCTCACCCAACTGCGCGACCTCGGCAACACCGTCCTGGTCGTTGAGCATGATGAAGACACCATCCGCCATGCCGACTATGTCGTTGACCTCGGCCCCGGCGCAGGCCGCCTCGGCGGACACGTCGTCGCCGAAGGCACGCCGGCGCAGATCATGGCCAACCCCGCCTCGCTCACCGGCCAATACCTCTCCGGCAACGCGGGCATCATGCAGCGCACCGAGCCCCGGCCCCTCACCAAGAAGTGGCTCACCATCGCCGGCGCACGCGAGCACAACCTGCAAGACCTCACTATCCGCTTCCCTCTCGGCGTCATGACCGTCGTCACTGGTGTCAGCGGCAGTGGCAAGAGCACGCTGGTCAACGACATTCTCTACCGCTCGCTGGCAAAGAATCTCTACGGCTCGCGCGAAGAGCCCGGTTCCCACGAGGCGCTCACGGGCGAAGACCAGATCGACAAGGTCATTCGCATCGACCAGTCACCCATTGGCCGGACGCCGCGTTCAAACCCAGCCACCTACACCCAGGTTTTCTCGCCGATCCGCGATCTTTTCGCGATGCTGCCCGAGGCGCGCGAGCGCGGATACAAGCCCGGACGCTTCAGCTTCAACGTCACCGGCGGCCGCTGCGAAGCCTGCCAGGGCGACGGGCAGCGCCGCATCGAGATGAACTTCATGCCCGATGTCTACGTGCAGTGCGAAGTCTGCAACGGGCGCCGTTACAACCAGGAAACCCTCGCCGTGAAATTTCACGGCTATTCGATTGCCGACATCCTCGACCTCACTATCGAAGACGCGCTCACCGTGCTGGCCGACGTGCCGCTGGTTCGCCAGAAGCTGCAGACCCTCGTCGATGTCGGCCTCGGCTACGTGCACCTTGGCCAGAGCGCCACAACGCTTTCCGGTGGCGAAGCGCAGCGCATGAAGCTGGCCCGCGAGCTTTCCAAGCGTCAGACCGGCCGAACCCTCTACCTTCTCGATGAGCCAACCACCGGCCTGCACTTCGATGATGTCCGCAAGCTGCTCGAGGTGCTCCACCGCCTTGCCGACCTCGGCAACACCGTCATCATCATCGAGCACAATCTCGACGTCATCCGCAACGCCGACTGGATCATCGATCTCGGCCCCGAAGGCGGCGAAGACGGTGGCCGTCTCATTGGCGAAGGCCGTCCGGCAAAAATCGCGCACACTCCCGGCTCTTACCCCGGGGAGTTCCTCGCTCGCTACTACGCCGGGCACAAGGTACGCCTCCCAGAGACGTTTGAGCCGCTGGAAATCGGCGCGTCAAATGGCCATTCCGGCGGAAAAACCCGCAGCGCGAAGCAAGCGAAGGACGATCCCGCCGCCGCTGAAACGGTATCATCAGCAAAACCGCGCAAGCGCGTGAAGAAACCGGTGACCCAATGAACAACGAGCCGGAGCAGCCGTCCGAACCGGAGCTGTCCCCGGCAAACGCTGGGACGCGCCCGGATCTTTCCAGCGACGCGTCGGATGAGCCTTTGCTCGAATCGTCGCCCTTTCAGCCGTACTCTTTCTCCGGGGGCGATGAGGCGCCGCTCTTCCTTGAAGTCGCGCAGTCGCCCGCCCCGCCGCCGCAGCGCATCCCCAACTTCGGCCACCTCGCCATTCTTGTGCTGATCGCCTTGTGTGGCATCTTTTGCGCGGCGATGCTCGCGCAGGTGGCTCTCCGCTTCCACCTTTTCGGCGTCACAAGCGTTGCGCAGGCCGCGACGGAGATCCACTACACCCTCGGCACCGAGGGGCTATTCTACGTCCTCACCTTCATCGGCTGTCTAGTGATCTTTCCCATCGTCTGGCACAAGGGCCTGCTGGAGGGCGTCCACTGGCACGGCTCAGCCGCCGTCCGCCGCAGCCGCAATCTCATCTCCGCGGCCGTTGCCTGTTTTGCGCTGGCTCTTGTCAACAGCGTGCTCATGCCCGGGCCCGTCGACGCACCCATCGACAAGATCTTTCGCATGCCCGGTGCCGCCTGGATGCTCTTCGCCTTCGGCGTCACCCTCGCTCCCTTCTTTGAGGAGCTGGGATTCCGCGGCTTCCTGCTCCCGGCTCTCTGCACTTCCTTTGACTGGATGCGCGAGAAGACAACGGGCCAATTCCCTCGTCCCCTCGATGAAGACGGACATCCACAATGGTCGATGCCAGCCATGGTGACTGCATCGATCCTCACCAGCATCCTCTTCGCAGGCATCCACGCGGAACAGACAGGCAACTCGCTCGGTCCGTTTCTGCTCCTCGTCTGCGTGAGCCTGGTTCTCTGCTGGGCACGCCTCAGCACACGCTCTCTAGCGGCCAGTGTTCTCGTCCACGCCTCGTATAACTTCCTGCTCTTCTCGCTCATGCTCATTGGTACAGGTGGCTTTCGGCATCTCGATCGCATGTAGCAATTCCTCTTCTCGCCGCACTATCGCCTTTACAATCGTTGTTAATGACCACTGCAACCCACGCCCGTCAACTGCTCTCGCTTCTCGCTCGCACCAGTTTCAAGCTCGGCAACTTCAAGCTCTCTTCCGGCGGCAGCAGCGACTACTACATCGATTGCCGCACCACCACGCTGCATGCCGAGGGCGGCCGGCTCACCGGGCATGCGATTCTCGAGTTGCTTGAGCAGCACGGGATTCATGCCGAAGCGGTCGGCGGCCTGACCATGGGTGCCGATCCCATCGTCTCCAATGTCGCCACGGCCAGCGCCTGGCGCACACAGTCCAATCCCGGCGCGCCTCTGCTCCACGGCTTCCTCGTGCGCAAGGCAGAGAAAGCTCACGGCACCGGGCGGCGCATCGAAGGATTCTGCCGCGAAGGCGCACGCGTCGTTATCGTCGACGACGTCTGTACCACCGGCTCTTCCACCATCAACGCAATCGAAGCTGCCCAGGAGGCCGGCATGCGCGTCGTTGCGGTCGTCTGCATCGTCGAGCGCGAAGAAGCCAACGGACGTCCCGCCGTTGAAGCAGCCGCAAAGGGCGCGCCGTTCCTCCGCCTCTTCACCTCCGGCGATGTCCGCGCGGAGCACCTTAGACAGCTCGAAGCCGGCAAGGCCTGACTCTCATTGGCCGCAAAAGAAAAGGCCACCCGGGCTTACCCGAGTGGCCTTTTTCGATGCTCGATTCAGTTAGCGTCCGGTACCGGGGGCTGCCGCTGCTGGAGCCTGGTCGCCGGCCATGTTCGAAAGCAACTGCACCTGCACACGGCGATTCGCCTTGCGGCCGTCGCGCGTGTCATTAGGGGCAACTGCCTGGTCCTTGCCAATGCCGATCAGGTAAAACCGGTGAGCCGGAATGGTGTATTTCGCAGCAAGATACTGCACCACTGCATCGGCGCGGCGCTGGCTCAGATCATAGTTGTACTGCGCCGATCCGGTTGAGTCGGTTCCGCCGGTCACTTCGAGGATGTAGCTCTTAGCCGTGTTCAACTGCCCGGCGAAGCTGTCCAGCTGTTCCTTGTCGTCGGCCGTTAGGGTCGCCTTGTCGAAGCCGAAGTTCACGGTCACGTTGGCCAGTGGCTTGTAGTTGTCCAATCCTTTCACCACCGAGTCCAGCGAGTCCGCACGATGCACAGCATCGTTTGCTGCGGTCTCGGCATCGCCGGCTGCCTTCGTCGCGCTCTGAGCATTTTGCGTCGCCGAATCGGCAGCGCCCTGGGCGGTCTTGATGCCCGCCTGGGCACGGTCGTCCGTGTCTTTGATCGCGCGGCCATTCGCGGCCGTCTGATCTTCCA
>JBATYG010000459.1:0-5540 GCA_049673945.1 Occallatibacter sp. | reverse complement strand
GCGCGAAGGTTGTTGGAGAGCGTTTTCCGCTTCTGCGCAAAGGCCCGCCGCACGAAGTCGAGAAACTCAGTTTCGTCTACTTCCAACTCCGCGAAGCGTGGTGCAAAACGCCAGCGAATGACGGAGGAGTGCACCTCGGGCGGAGGAGAAAAGGCGCCGGGGGGGAGCGTGAGGAGCTTCTCAACGGGGCCATACATCTGCGCAATTACCGAGAGTGCGCCATAGTCGCGCGAGCCGGGCTGCGAGGCGACGCGATCGGCGACTTCGCGCTGCATCATGAGGACTGCGCGATCGAGCGCGCCGGAGCTCTCCGCAAGTTTTGTGAGGATGGGCGAGGTGATGTAGTAGGGCAGGTTGCCGACCACGGCCAGGCGCTCGCCGGCCTTAGCCGCAGACGATTCGAAATCGAAGGTCAGCACATCCTGATGAACAATGGTGACGCGATCGGGGGGAAACTCAGCCCGCAGCCGTTTGGCGAGCTCGTCATCCAGTTCAACGGCTAGGACGTGCCCTGCGCGGCCGGCGAGGAGGCGCGTGAGTGCGCCTCTGCCCGGGCCTATTTCGACGACAGTACGAGCAGAGCAATCGCCCAGCGCGGCCACGATGCGGTCGATGGCGTGCACATCATGAAGAAAGTTTTGCCCCAGCTTTGGCTTCGAAGGCATTGCGCACTCTCGATAGTAGCGGATAGCGCAAGCCCGCGAGGGCTGTATCTCACCTGCCGTTTTTGTAGACACCGAGGTGCAGCGGGCGCCGCTGCACAAACCCGAGCCGCTCGTAGACGCGGATCGCCGAGTAATTTTCGGCAAGCACGTGGAGGAAGGGCACTGCACTCTGGCGGAGGATGTCGTCTACCACGCTAGCCATGGCGGCGTAGGCGTAGCCGCGGCCCCGCGCATCAGGATGCGTGCAGACGGCGCTTACCTCGATGAATCCAGAAGGACGTGAGCGCTGCCCGGCCATCGCGAGCAGGCGCCCACCTTCGAAGATGCCGAAGAAGTTGCCGAGTGTGGCCGTTCGGCGGCGGAACGGACCGGGTTCGGTGAGTTCAGCCAGTTCGACCATTTCATTCACATCCTCAAAGGTAAGAGGCCTGAGCGTTGCCGCAGGCGAGAGGGGCCCCGGGGACGGTGCCGCCGAGCCATTGAAGATCATCTGGCTCATCGCGCCGGTGCGCACAAGTGTCCATCCGGATTGATCGCGCGCCGGCTCCTCAAGAAAGAGGGCGAGTGTGCCGTTGGCGCCGGCGAGGGCGCGCAAAGCTTCGTACGCGGCTCGAGACTGGTCCGCCATGCCGCTGAGAGGACCGATGTCGGCCGGATAGCGGCGAGCAAGATCGTCACCGAGGGCCAGATTGCTGTGGTCGGTAAGCAGAGAATGCCAGATGGGATTATCGAGAAAATGGGTTCCCGGCATACCTAGTTGATGACCCACGCACGAAGCACGATGCGTCAATTCGCAGTGGGCGGAGAGATGTGACTCTGGTCGACGGGAATAGAGGCGCGATAGCGTCTGCGCACGATCCACAGGACGGGAAGGCCAGCGAGAATGAGCGCGGTGCCGATGAGCGAGCCTTTGAGATTGCCGGCGAAGCTCCAGATGAGCACGGCTGCTGCGCAGACAACAAAGATCGCAGGCAGCACTGGATATCCCCATACGCGATAGGGCCTGCGCATCTCGGGATGGCGCCGGCGGTAGAAAAACACGGTGGTGGTGGTGAGCATGTAGAAGAGCCACTCGGCAAAGACGGCCAGCTCGAAGTGCTGCTGAAACTGGCTGAGGAAGAGCAGCAGGATTGTGGAGAGAAGTCCCTGCACAACGAGCGAGGTCGAGGGCGACTGAAAGCGGGGATGAATGTGGGCGAACTGCGAAAAGAAGAGGCGGTCACGCGCGGCAGCGAAGGGGACGCGCGCGCCGGACATGACGGTTCCATTGAGGGTGACGAAGATGGAGAGAGCCATGGCAGCAGCAACGAAGGCTGCTCCCTTATGGCCGGCAACGACTAACAGAGCAGCGACGGCAGGGCGTTCACTGGCGGCGATCTGCGTAGCGGGCAGGATGTACTGGATCGCCGCGTTGGTGGCCATGAAGAGCACACCGACAATGAAGAGTCCGCCGATGAGCGCGATGGGCAGGCTTCGTTCTGGGCATCGCACTTCGCCGGCGACCATGGTGAGATCGTTCCATCCGTCGTAGGCCCAGAGCGTAGCGATCAGGGCGAGCATGAATCCGCCAAAGCCGCCGATGGCATGGGGAAGAGACGTCGCGAAGTTGCTCCACGAGCCGGCAGACGAGCCGAAGCAGAGGACGGCGACGATGACGATGAGAATGCCCTTGAGGATGGTGAAGACCAGTTGGAAGTCGCCGGCTTTTTTGATGCCGAGATAGTTGAGGCCGGTCATGAACCAGGTGACGCCGATGGCGAAGACCTGAGACCAGAGCAGCGGCATGCCTGCTGCGACGGGCACGGTGAGCCAGTGAAAGGCGGAGAAGATGCCGAGGGTGCGCGCGAGTCCGATGGTGACGGCGGCAATGGATGCGGGCTTGGCGACGGCAAACCAGGTCCACATGTAAAGGAAGGCGGTGGTATCGCCGTACGCGCCGCGCAGGTAGACATATTCGCCGCCGGCGTAGGGCAGCATGGAGCCGAGCTCGGCGTAGGTCATGGCGCCAAAGAGCGAGAGCAGGCCGCCGACGATCCATGCAAGATAGACGAGGCTGGATGAGCCCGTGTCCTTCATCATTTCGCTGGGAACGAGGAAGATTCCGCTGCCAATGATGGTGCCCACCACGATGGCAGTTGCCTGGCTGGGCCCGAGGACGCGGGGCAGGTCAGCATGAATTGATTGCGCTGGCGTGTGGGCAGTCTGGCTCATGCGTGATGAGAGGTTAGCATGAGCGCCAGTAAGAATCGCGTCAGGTAGAGCACGGGGCGATGGAGAAGCGGGAGCAGAGTCTGGCGACTGACCTTGCGATTCTCCTTCGTCGCCAGTGAGCCAGGGAAATCGCGAAAACCCGGTGCCTCTGCTCCCGCACGGAACGCCTGCCCGGCGAGGGGCCTCGGGCGCTCCAGTGCATAGAAGCGAAAGCGTGCAGCGCGGTTGCCCGGGCTTGACTACGCCGCTGGCTGCGGTTCGTGGAAGTGCCGCCAGATGGTTTCAGCGATCTTGCGCGGGACAACCGCGGCGAGTGACTCCGCCGTAGCCTGCTGTACGTCGCGCAGGCTGCCGAAGTGAGTGAGCAGGCGCTGGCGCGTCAGCGGACCAACGCCGGGGATATTGAGCAACTCGGAGTCGCGGTCGCGCATGGCGCGGCGCTGGCGATGATAGCCGACAGCGAAGCGATGACTCTCATCGCGGATGAGCTGAATAAGATGCAGCACGGGTGAGCGGCGATCGAGCACGATGGGCTCGTCCTCATTGCCGTAGAGGTAAATGACTTCTTCCTTCTTGGCGATGGAGGCCAGAGGCTGTGAGGTGAAACCGAGTGATTCGAGCGCCTCCGCGGCGGCGTGAAGCTGGCCAAGCCCGCCATCGATGAGGACGAGAGAAGGCATCGGTTTGTCTTCGTCCTTGAGCCGGCGGTAGCGGCGCTCGACCACTTCGCGCATAGAGGCAAAGTCATCGACGCCGAGAACGGTCATGACTTTGAATTTGCGGTAGGCGGATTTGTTCATCTTGCCGTCTTCCCAGACGACGAGCGAAGCGACTGTTTCAGCGCCTTGAATGTGGGAGATGTCAAAGCACTCGATACGGCGAGGCAACTCGGGCAGCATGAGTGTGTCGGCGAGAGCTTCCTGAATGGCCTTGCGCGACGGCTCGAGCACGCGGAAGCGCTGAGTGAAGGATTGCTTCGCGTTCTGGCCGGCGAGATCGACGAGAGAGCGCTTTTCTCCGCGTTGCGGCACGGCGAGCTCGACGCGGTGGCCGGTGCGCTCACTGAGAAGAGCGGCGAGGGATTCGCGATCGTCGAAGTCGACCGGGATGAGGATCGAGCGCGGAACATATTGCTGGTCGATGTAGAGCTGCTTGAGCAATGCGGAGAAGACGGCGCCGGCGCTGAAGGCTGAAGCATCGCGCGCGATCGGCCTGGCGGCTGTGGTTTCCTCCGTATCAGGTTCGGCGGCTTCGAGCAGGTCGTTGAGATCTTCCCAAAAGAATTCGCGGCGATCGACGATTTTGCCGGCGCGCATGTGGAAGAGATTGACGGCGAGGAAGCCGTCTTCGTAGTGGTAGCCGAAGACGTCGGCGTCGTCGCTCTGCTCGGCGGTGGCTATGCGCTGCTTTTCCTGCAACTGGTGCACGGTGGCGAGCTGATCGCGCAGACGTGCGGCGGCCTCAAACTTTTCGGATTCGGCGGCGGCCATCATACGGGCGGTGAGAGCGCGTTCAAGTTCGGTATGGCGGCCCTCGAGGAAAAGCTGCGCGTCGCGGACGGCCTGCCTGTATGCCTCGGGAGTGACGAAGCCTTCGACGCAGGGGCCGAGGCAGCGGTGAATGTAGTACTGGAGGCAGGCCCGCGGGTGGTAGCGAGAGAGATCGACCTTGCAGCTCGGGATGAGGAAGCTGCGATGGATCAGCTCGACGACGCGATAGGCGAGGTTGCCGGGGAAGTAGGGTCCGTAATAGGCGGAGCCGTCCTTGCGGAGACGGCGCGTTACGAAGACCTTGGGGAAGCGGTCGCCGAGGGTCAGTTTCACGTAGGGGTAGGTTTTGTCGTCGCGCAGCAGGATGTTGAAGCGCGGCTTGCGCTGCTTGATAAGGTTGTTTTCAAGTGCGAGAGCTTCGTGTTCGTTGGCGACGAGGATGTAATCGAGATCGACGGCCTCGCGCATGAGCGAGCCGGTTTTTGCGTTGGCCTGCGACGCTTCGAGCAGATAGGAACGGACCCGCGAGCGGAGATTTTTCGCCTTGCCCACGTAGATGACTTCGCCGTCGGGATTCTTGTAGAGATAAACGCCCGGCTTGGTAGGGAGTGCCCGGATTTTCTCGTAGAGATCCATCGACGGCCTGCCTGAAGAAGCGCCAAGTCTTTAGCATAGCGGGTAAAGCGGAATTGCCGCTTGAAGACAAATTGCCGGGCAATCCTTACAGGTGGAAGTAAAAATTACACAGTATTGAACGTGGATAACCCCGGCGAATTGTTTTGATAAGTTTATTGGTTTCATAAGTATAGTTCGTAGTAGCCAGTTTGGAGTTATAGATGCAATATCTAGTTACGAAATTGAACATCGCTGCCCACCGTGTGGCCTAAGACCAGACCAAGGGAGCGGGAGGAAATGAGACGATGGCAAACTACCGATTTGCGTTATGGATGGGAACGGCGGCCTTGGCAGTCATGGGCGCAACTGGTTGCGCCTCAAAGAATTGGGTGAAGACCCAGACCGCCCCGATTGTCGACCACACAAACAAGTTGGAAGATCAGACGGCCGCGAATGGCCGCGCGATCAAAGACACGGACGACCGTGCCCAGGCGGGCATCAAGACCGCCCAGGGCGCTGCCGATTCGGCGACGCAAAATGCTCAGAGCGCGACGAAGGC
>JBATYG010000458.1:0-7609 GCA_049673945.1 Occallatibacter sp. | reverse complement strand
CGGCAGCACCAGAAGGTTTCGTGCACGTTGGTGTCGCCGAGCGCAGAGAGCTCCATGTACTTGATGCGGCCGTAGAGAAAGAGTGTCTCCTGCCAGCGCTCGACGTTCTTGAGAGCCTCAGGCGACTTGCAGATTGCGGGCAGGTCTTCGCGGTTCAGCGCCCAGATGCCCGTGGCCTCGCCGGGAAGCAGGACGATGGGTTCGGGCTCGTCGGCGGGATCGACGGCGTCGAACTCCGGCGCCTTGGGCAGACTGCCTTCGTCAACGGCGAGCTTCACGTGGTCGATCGAAGAGATGATGCGCGCGGGGCTGCGGCCGCGATTGGAAGCCATCACCTTGAAGCTGTTCTCCATGGTGAGAAATGGTTCGACGGTGACGACAATCCAGGGCCGCTCTGAATTTGCGATCGCCTGCGCAAGGGCAAGCGCGGCGCTGGCGCTGCCCACGGCAGCTTCAGCCGTTGCCGTGCCGGATTGCAGATGGCGGTCGATGTTCTTGAGCGTGCGCAGGGCCAGCATGATGCCGGCGTAGCCAAGCACGGCCAGAACGATGCCGGCGCCCCACGCCACGCGGTCGTGCCACTCCCATTGCACGGGGGCCGGCGCAGGTGGGTTGACGATAATCTGCGGAGGCTGGCTGGGAGTTTGCGATGTGTCCGGGGCGGGATTCTGATCCTGCGCGGCTGCGGGTTGCGCAGGCTGAGGCCGCGCAACAGGCCGAAGTGGCTGCGAAGGCGTTGCAGAAGGAGACGACGAGACAGCCGGCCTTGGACGCTCAGAGTTGAGATTGCCGGAAGCCTGCGCCGAAGCCCGCAAGGGGAGATGCGCACAAGCCAGCAGCGCAAGATATACGGGAAGTCTCCTGAGCATTATGAGGCCACTATATCAGTTTGCTTTCCAAGAGGGATGTAACCGTGGATACGGGCCCGGTTTGCACTCTGTCTTGTTCGTGCGGAATTTTGTCTGCCCGGTCTAACGGGCTCTAGGCCGAGGCCGAGTCGACCGAGTCGGCACTGACCTGATCGAAGATCATATCCGGCTCGCCGAGACGGATGAGGCGGTGGAGATAAGCCCGCGAGATGCCCAGGCTGCGGGCAGCAAGCGTCTTGTTGCCATTGTTCTCCCGCACCGCATCGGTGGCGAGCTTGATCTTGTAGTCGCGCAACTGGCGCTCAAAGCTGCCCTCGGGGTTGTATTCGCTAATGTCGATGATCTTGTCGCCGTGCATGGTCAGCGGCAGGTCTTCGGCGCGGATGGTCATTGCCGGCGCGAGAATGATGGCCCGTTGGATGGTGTTCTCAAGCTCGCGGACGTTGCCCGGCCAGGAGTAGCTTTGCAGCGCCGCCATGGCTTCAGGGCCGATCGCCTGCATCGGCTTCTGGAAGACGCGCGCGTAGTGCTGCAGGTAGTGGTTTGCGATCTGCGGCACGTCCTCAACGTGATCGGCTAGCGAGGGCGAGACGATCTTCATCACGTTGATGCGGTAGTACAGGTCCTGGCGGAACTTGCCTTCGGCGACGAGCTTGGCAAGATCCTGGTGAGTGGCGAAGATGAGCCGTGCGCGCAGCGGGATGAGCCGGTTACTGCCCAGGCGGCTGAACTCCATCTGCTGCAGCACGCGCAGCAGCTTCACTTGCGTGTAGAGACTGAGGTCGCCGATTTCGTCGAGAAAAAGCGTTCCGTCCTGGGCCTGCTCAAAGTAGCCTTCGCGCGCGCCCACGGTGCCGGTAAACGCGCCCTTCTCGTGACCGAAGAGCTCGGCTTCGATGAGAGTTTCAGGAATGGCGCCGCAGGAAACCGCGACAAACGGCCGCTCCGAGCGGCTCCCGAGGTTGTGAATCGCGCGCGCAATCAGTTCCTTGCCCGTGCCGCTTTCGCCGGTGACCAGCACCGAGGCATTGAGGTTGGCGACGCGGTGCACGAGCTGGTAGACCTGCCGGATTTGCGGGCTCGATCCAATCAGCCGATCGCAGCCTGTTGCCGCTTCGGCCGGCTGCTGCACGGTGTGGAGCTGCCGCTTGAGCAGGAAGTTTTCATGGGCGCGGGTAAGAAGGGCCTTGAGCTCGCGAATGGACGGCGGACGGCGGCAGTAGCCGAAGGCGCCCAGCCGGACCAGTTCGAGAGCAGTGGCGCGCAGCGCGTCGTCGGCCATCACGACGGCCGGCACGGGCAGGGCGATGATGCGGCGCGAGCACTCGACACGGTGCTTCATCGACCCGCTGTTCGAGTTCAGGTCGAGAATCAATACGTCGCACTCTTCGGCGTCGATCAGGCGCAGAACGTCGCCTTCACTCCTCGCCAACTCAATCTGGAAATCCTTTCCCAGGGCAGAGGCAAGAAGTGGTTGCAGTGCGCCGTCTTCCGAGAGCAGCCCGATCTGCATCATAGTGAGTTCGTCTCTTTCCTTATCGCGCGGCGACCTGGCGCGGTTAAAGGCCCGTTGGAGAATGCTTTCGACGATGGGCCACCATCGCTAAGGGAGTCTCCCAGGGTGCTGCAACTGGAAGTCTCCACGTTAAACCAGCGAACGGATGTTGCCGGAAGACATCTGCGGCGATTCTCCCCGGCGGTGCAAAGAGGGTCAATACCACGTTGGTGCAAAACGGTAACAACTTGCGTTGCCGAGGTTTTGAGGCTTCTTCAGCCATCCCCGTCCGTCATCCCGGTCCGCCGTTACTTGCCCCAATCGCGGCTGGTCCTTAATGCGGTCCTTAAGCTTTTGTCTTCAACATCCTGCGCAGCCCCTGGGGGAGAGGCGAGACAGCTTTGCCGCAATGTTCTGTGTTATTAGCTGGAGTCAATTTAAGCACAGCGCCGGCGCTCGGAAAAGGAGGTGTGCCGTCACGCGCTATGCCTTTGGTCACATGGGGATAGAGGCGCATTTTTGCCTGGGCGCGCACATTACCATCGATGGTTCGATGAGCCGGTTTTCGCCGCTTCGCATCTATCTGCCCTCGCCGCTGCGCGGATAGTGTATTGGAATGGAAGTTTTCTCTGAGCAGGATGCAGCGCCGGCGCAGGCCGGGGCCGAAAGCGCGCGGACGGCGCGGTTCCACCGGTATTCCCGTCATGTAATGGATATCGCACTCCTGCTCGTGATCCCTCTGCTGGTCGCCCCCACCCTCAATGCTGCGCGCACTCTTTTTGTCGATCCGGATATCTGGTGGCACCTGGCCGACGCCCGACTCATTGCGGCCACCCATCACATGATCTGGACCGATCCCTACTCGTTTACGGCGGTGGGGCAGCGCTGGATCGACTGGGAGTGGCTCTCCGAGCAGTTCTACTGGCTCAGCTATAACCTCTTCAGCCTGCGAGGCATTTATCTGCTCACCTGGCTTGGCCTGTGCGGCAACATCCTTTTCGTCTACTGGCGAGGCTACAAGCTGGCCCGCAATGCCAACGCGGCGCTGGTCGCGGCCATCGTGGGTTTTCTGCTCATGACCGTCAATTCCGGCCCGCGCATGATCGCCTTCGCGTACATGGCCATGTCGGCGGAGCTGCTGATTCTGGAAGAGGCTGAGCGAGGCAGGAAACACTTCATCTGGCTGCTGCCGCCGCTCTTCGCCTTGTGGATCAACCTGCACGGCACCTGGCTCTTCGGCATCGGGCTGCTGGGCCTCTACATTCTCTGCGGGCTGTTTTCGCTCAAGGCAGGCGCCTTTGAGCAAACGGCCTTCACGCCCGGGTGGCGCAATCGCCTGCTGGCGGTCTTTGCGCTGAGCTGCCTTGCGCTGCTGGCCAATCCCTACGGGTGGCATCTGCTGGTCAATCCCTTTGACATGATGCTGCACCAGAAGCTCAGCGTGGCCACGATCGCCGAGTGGCAGCCGCTGACCTTCTCCTCGTTTGAAGGCAAAGGCGCGATTGTGGCGGTTGTGCTGATGGTGGTGGCGAACCTGGTGGCAGGCCGGCGCAAGTGGAAGGCCTATGAGCTGGCCCTCATCTTCTTCGCCTGGTATATGGCCATCGATCACCATCGGTTCACCTATCTTGCGGCGGTGCTCACCACGCCGATGCTGGCTCTGGATCTGAAGCGCGCGTTCTTCAACGAAGGCGAGCTGAAGACGATTCCGGCGATGAACTTTGCGATGGCGGGTGCGGCTGTCGTTGCCGCGATTGTTCTCTTTCCCAGCAAGGCTTCGCTCGAGGAGATGGTTGGCAAGATGTTTCCGCAGCAGTCGATCGCCAGGATCGAGCCCGGCTGGCGCACCTACAACTTCGACTACGTGGGCGGCATGATGGCGTTCGAGCACAAATCGAGCTTCATGGATTCGCGCTTCGACAGCTTCGAGCACCTGGGCGTGATGGCGGACTCGCAAAGCATCATCGCCGGCGTCAACGCGCTGCCGCTGCTTGAGAAGTACCACGTGGATCACGCGCTCCTGAAAGACGAGCAGCCTATCGACGCGCTGCTTGAGAAGACGCCGGGCTGGCGCGTGGTGATGCGGGAGCCGGCATGGCAGGGGAACTATGTCCTGCTGGAACGGCTGCCCGGCGCAGCGCAGAAGTAGCGGGGCAGATTGTCGGACGCATGAATTTCACTCCCGCACAAGAGACGCAGAGCGAGACCACCGGTCACATGCCGGGCGGCTTCGCGCGAACCTTCAATCGCTTCTTCACGCGGCACGTCATGAGCCTCGCCGTCATGGTCGTGGTGCCGCTGCTCTTCGCCGCGACCTTGAATTCAAACCTGGGGCTGATGGAAGATCCCGACATCTGGTGGCACCTTGCCAATGCGCGGATACTCTCGACCACGCATCAGATGATCCACACCGATCCCTATTCCTTCACCGTCGCTGGCCACCCGTGGATCAACTGGGAGTGGCTCTCGGAGCAGCCGTTCTGGTTCAGCTACGGGCACTTCGGACTGCAGGGGATCTTTTTTCTCACCTGGCTTCTGTTGTGCGGCAACGTCGTCTTCGTTTACTGGCGTGGCTACTGGCGGTGCCGCCACGCCGGAGCAGCGCTGGCCGCGGCCATGGTCGGGTTTGTGCTCATGACCGTCAATTCCGGCCCGCGCACGATCATGTTCGCCTACCTCGCGATGTCTGCCGAGCTGGCGATTCTCGAAGCAGCCGATCGCGGCAGATCGCGGCTGCTCTGGCTGCTGCCTCCCTTATTTTGCCTGTGGATCAACCTGCATGGGACGTGGCTGATCGGCATCCTGCTGCTGGCGCTCTATATCGCCTGCGGAATGTTTTCGCTTCGCCTGGGCGTCTTTGAGCAGGCAGCCTTTAGCGCATCAGAGCGGAATCGGCTGCTCGCCGTACTCGGAGCCTCCACGCTTGCGCTGCTGCTGAACCCATATGGCCTGCGGCTATTGTGGAATCCCTTCGACATGATGCTCCATCAGAAGCTGAGCGTGGAAACCATTGCAGAATGGCTGCCGCTCAACCTGGCGAAGTTCGACGGCAAGGCGGTCTTCGCGGCCATCGCGCTCATGGTTGTTGCCAATTGCATCCGCGGGCGCAAATGGAAAGTCTTTGAGCTGGCCATCGTGTTTCTTGCCTGGTATGCGACGATAGCGCATATTCGCTTCGCTTTTCTTGCTGCGGTTCTCACCACGCCGCTGCTGGCCATGGATATCGAGCGCGCCTTCTGCACCGAGACCGATGGAAAGACAATTCCCGCGATGAACGCCGCTATGATGGCCGCCGCGCTCTGCTTTTTCGTGATCACTTTCCCATCTGAAGCGAAACTCAGGAGCAAGCTTGCGCTCCGGTTTCCCATTCAGACCATCGAGACGATCCAGCCTGGGTGGCGCACCTTCAACTGGGACTATGTGGGCGGCATGATGGCCTGGAAGTCGAAGCCGAGCTTCATCGATTCGCGC
The DNA here is from genome assembly GCA_049673945.1 of Occallatibacter sp. Lineage (GTDB taxonomy): Bacteria > Acidobacteriota > Terriglobia > Terriglobales > Acidobacteriaceae > Telmatobacter. The sequence continues at coordinate 1,774 of JBATYG010000458.1, read as the reverse complement.
TTCGACAGTTTTGACCAGGTTGGCGTGATGGCAGAATACGGCAGCATCATGGAAGGGCATAATGCCTTTGCGCTGATGGACAAGTATCGCGTGGACCACGCACTGGTGAAAGACTATTTGCCGATTACCAATTTGCTGAAGCAATCGCAGGCATGGTGCGAGGTGAGGCGCGAGAGCTCCTACGAGGGCGATTACATCCTCTTTGCGAAGGCGCCTCGCGGTCCGGGCTCTGCCTTTTCAGGGTGTCTCGCGCCGGGCGCCCCGGGGCAATAACGCCCGCGTCCGCTCTCGCGTCAGTTCCGACGTCGAGGAGCGCCGGCTCCGAGTGCGATAGCATCCAAGTTGTGCCCGGCCTCAACGACGAAATCCAGTACGTGCGCGGCGTGGGACCGCGCGTGGCAGAGATGCTCAAGCCCAAAGGGATTGAGACTTCCGAAGACCTGCTCTATCATCTGCCGTTTCGCTATGAGGACCGCCAGAATCCCCGCAGCCTCGATGAGCTGAAGCCCGGTGAGACCGCCAGCGTGATCGCCGAGGTACGCGGAGCGGTGCTTCTGCGCACGCGGCGCATGCCGATCTTCGAGCTCACAGTGGGGCAGGGCCGCCACGCGCTTAAATGCATGTGGTTCCACGGGGCCTATCTCAATGGCAAGTTCACCGCGGGGCAGACGGTTGCGCTCTACGGCAAGGTCGAGCCCTCGCGTTCTACCAGCAACCTCAAAATGATTCAGCCGCAGTGGGAACTGCTGCCTGATGCGAGCGACGACGCGGAGACGCGGCTGCTCGAAGTGGGCCGCATCACGCCAGTGTACGAGTCGCTGGGCGGCGCACGGCTCGCCTCGCGCTGGCAGCGCAAGGTGATCTATAACCTGCTTGAGGCACTACGCGGCGCTGTGCCTGAGTGCCTGCCGCGCGCGATGATCGAGCGGCTCGAGATGCCGTCGCGCGAGACGGCGCTGCGCGAGGTGCATTTTCCGCCGGAAGGCACGTCGCTCACGCAACTACAGGCGGCAGCCACTCCGTCGCACCAGCGATTGATCTTCGAGGAACTCTTCTTCCTCGAGCTCGGCCTCGAACTCAAGCGCCGGCGCATGCGCGAGCGCGCGGGCATCGGCTTTGCCACGACGGACAAGGTGCGTGAAGCGATCCGCGAGGTGCTGCCCTTTCATCCCACAGCGGCGCAGAAGCGAACGCTGGGCGAGATTGTCGCCGACATGCGGCAGCCGAGCCCGATGCGGCGACTGCTGCAAGGCGATGTGGGCGCGGGCAAAACCATCGTGGCGCTGCAGGCGATGATCGTGGCCATGGAGAACGGATACCAGGCCGCACTGATGGCGCCTACCGAGATTCTGGCGACGCAGCATTTTCTGGCAGCGCGCAAGCTGCTGGAGCGCTCATCGCGCCGTTATCGCATCGTGCTGCTGACAGGTTCGCTCGACGATGATCGCAAACGCCACGCCCGCGGGCTGATCAATCGCGGCGAAGCGCACCTGGTGATCGGCACGCACGCGCTCATCGAAGAAAAGGTGGAATTCGATCGCCTGGGGCTGGTCGTGGTCGACGAACAGCATCGCTTCGGCGTGCTGCAGCGCTTCAGGTTGATGAAGAAGCCGAACCAGGCCGAGCCGGATGTGCTGGTGATGACGGCGACGCCGATTCCGCGCACCCTGGCGCTCTCGCTCTACGGCGATCTCGACGTGAGCGTGCTCGACGAGCTGCCGCCCGGCCGCACGCCGATTGTGACGCGCCGCGTTGCGGGCGAGCGTGCCGAGGA
>JBATYG010000457.1:0-1528 GCA_049673945.1 Occallatibacter sp. | reverse complement strand
GGGGTGAAAGGAGTAAATCGACGCCAATTCTTGTCGCTTGGCATGGGCATCGTGTCGGCGGCAGGCATCGGCGTGGTCGCGAATCCCGGCGAGTCGAAAGCCTGGGCCGATGTCGCCCTCACCGAGGACGGACTTGCATCTGACGCCCGGGCGCGCCGCAACGGCTCGGTCAATCGCGCCTACGACTATCTCTCATTCGCGATGGACGCGTATCAGGATGGTCGGACGCAACGACTGGTTCAGAGCTTTGCCGATTCGCAGCAACTGGGCAGCACTGCCTTCGTGTACGATAACTCTCTCGCCATCCTCGCCTACCTCGAGCGCGGGAAGCGCGATGACGTGGCCCGCGCGATGCTGCTCGGAGACAGTTTCCTTTACGCGCAGGCGCACGACCCGACCTACACCGACGGCCGGGTGCGGCAAGCCTATTGGGTCGGCCCATTCACGCTGCCGTTTACCAGCAACGACTCGTACTTTGTCCGCGCGAACGGCAGTGTCAATCTCGTCGGCGCGCCGTGGTTCTTCCAGGGCAGCTCGGTCTCGGACATGAGCTGGGTGGCGATCGCGCTGGCGCGCTTGTATGCGCGCACCGGCAAGTCGCCCTACCTCCGGGGCTCGATGCGCCTGGGGCAGTGGATCGTCGACAATGCCTTCGACACCGCGGGCCTAGGCGGCTACAGCGCCGGCGTGGACGGCAACAACAACAGGCTGAATTTAACCAAGCTGACCGAGCACAACATCGACGTCTACGGGCTCTTCACCAACCTGCTGGCGCCGCTCACCGGTGATGCCGAGTGGACGCGCCTTGGCCAACACGCGCTGGACTTCATTGCGCTTGTGTGGAACGCCGAGGGCGGCTTTTTCTACACCGGCTCGAGTGACGGAGTGACCATCGACACCGACGTGGTGCTGGAAGAGGTGCAGGCACAGGGCTACCTCTCGTTGCTGGACCGCCGCTATGACGACGCGCTCGACTGGACCAAGACCAACCTGATCGGTACGGACACGCCGCAATCTCTTAACCCAGCCCTGACGGGCAACTTGCGGTTGAGCGGAGTGAGCTTCAGCAACGTCAGCCGGCATGCGACCGAGCGGGCGAACCCGAGCGATCCCTTGCCTGACCCGGATGCTGTCTGGTTCGAGGGGACGGCGCACATGGTGGCGGCCCTGCTGGCCCGCAGGCTTCGAGCCAGGGAAGACCTGGCAACCTTCGATGGCGACGTCGCGACCGCTTCGGAATACTCAGGTCAAATCATCCTTGCCCAGACCGAACTCGGTCGTGGCCAGGTCGTCAATGGGCTCGTGATTCCCGATAGATCGGGCGTAGTCGCCGCATCTAGCGTACTCAACACCGGAACGGGGTTCTCTTACTACCCGAACGTGCACCTTGCCGCCACGTCGTGGTACCTGATCGCCGCATCGGCGGGCAATCCGTACCGCCTATGAGCCTCCATCGGAGTTTCAGGCCAGTCTCCGGCCAAAAGCCCCCGCATCACTCGACAATCCAGCTAACTGCCGACACTTACAC
>JBATYG010000456.1:0-8266 GCA_049673945.1 Occallatibacter sp. | reverse complement strand
AGTGAGTCCCTGTAGCTACGGCATGCGGATGCGAGGCCGTGCTGCCGTCGGTCATCCAAAGAGCCCACTTGATGGCCTCGAAGTACATTTTGCGAATATCGGGATCCTGCCAGGCCTCTTCAGTGTGGCCGAGGGTGGAGTAGAAGACGCGTCCTTTACCGTACATTTTGCTCCAGGCGACGGCGAAGTCGTGATCGGTGCGATGGACGCGGGGATTGTTGTAGTCGAGCTTAGTGGGATCGAGGCTGAGCAGGACATTAACCTTGTCGCGCGACCAATCCTTGGGCTGGTAGATCTCGTCGAACTTGGTGAAGGCGTGCGGGAAGTGGCGGACGGCGGGAAAGTCAGGATCCTCATTGATGATGGGCGCGTTGAAGGTCGTCCAGGGATGCTCATCGAACCAGCCACCGATCATCTCGCCGTATTCAGGCCATTTGTAGTTGGTGTCGAGCGCGGCGTGGATGCCGACGAAGCCTTTACCGTCGTCGTGAATGAAGGACATCATGTCCTTCTTCTGGCTGTCGTCCATGTCGAGCTCGCCGGTGGTGCTGGCGAAGACGATTACGTCAAAGTAGTTGAGATTTTTCGCGTTGCGGCCGAGGTCTTTCTTGGTGAGCAGTTCGGTGTCGGTGCGCATCTCTGTATCCCAGAGGCCGGTCTGCTGGCCCATATCGTAGATGGCGGCCATGGCGGCGGAGACGGAATCATGCTCGAAGCCCTTGGTCTGGCCGATGACGAGGACGTGCTTGAGGTGAATCTGCTTGACGTGCGGCTGCGGGGGAAGCTGGGCCGATGCGAGGGTGGTGGCTCCAAAAGCGGCCACGAGCAGACTGCAAGAAACGATGAAAGATCTCCGTCCAAGGCGCAAGGCGTCTCCTTTATTGACAGCGAAGGATTGTGCGTAGGCTGCTCGAGGGGCGCGACGCGAGTGTGCGCGTGCGTCGTTGACGGGGCAGCCGTTCATCCCAATTTTCAGGGAAAAACTTTTTGATTTTTTGCACGCACGCAGTCTATCGGGGTGACGCGATGGGAGGCAAATGGGCGGACGGCTAATCGCCGGCGAGAGTGGCGGAGCCAGCGAGGAGGATGGGCATGGTGGGTGTGTCGGCGCCGCCGGCTTTTTCGACGGTGACACCGAAGGCTTTGGCCATAACGCCCTTCGGCAGCGGCGGCATCATGACGGAGGCGTAGCCCATTGCGTCGGGCTTGAACATGCCGGCGGGCATGGGCGGATGGCCGTTCGCGGGGATGAGCCAGAGCTCATAGGTTTTGTTTTCGGGCAGGCGGGCGAGGTTGCTGCCCTGGAATACGAGCGCTCCGCTTTCGGCGAGATAAACGGCGCGGCCCATGGGAATGGGCCTGCTGGATGCGGCAGTGAGGACGGCGTGCTGCGCATGCGGCGCGGTCATGAGCTGAAGCAGATGGTGGGCGCCCGCGTTCTTCGCGGTGAGGTCGGCGTTGGCGGCATCGAGCTGCGCGGCGCGATTCGATTCAATGCGAAGCCGGTCATTGAGGCGCATGCCCTGGAAGCCGAGCCCTGCCGAGAGCAGCAGGAGCGCAGCGGCGGCAAGCCACGGCAGGATCGGGGTGCGGCGTTCCGGGGTGGAGTCGATGGGTACGACAGCGGGACGCACTCCGCTGGTGGTGGAGAGTCTCTCAAAAAAGCGATGCCGTGCACCCTCGGGAACAGGCTTGCGCGCGACGCTGAGGGAGACGAGCGCGAGGTCGCCGTTGATGACAGAGAGGCGTCCGCGGCACTCCGCGCAACCGGACAGGTGGTAGCGCAGGGGTTCGGCCTCGAGATTGGAAAAGGCCTGCATGGCGTGAAGGACGAGGTCGTCCAGCGAAATGTGAAGGTCCTCGGTCATGCGTCGATTCCCTTTCGCAGAGTGGCCAATGCGGTCCTGATTCTGGTCTTGACGGTTCCCAGCGGTTCTCCGGTGCGGGCCGCGATTTCAGAGTGTGTCATGCCCTCGAAGAACGCCAGTTCGATGAGCCTCTGCTGGGGCATGGGCAGATCTTTCATCGCGTTGCGCACTTTCTCGATCATGGTGTTGCGTTCAACCTCGGAAGCGAGATTTTCAGGTGAGGCGACGTTGAGATCGCTAACGGGCTCGATTGGCCTGCGCTTCCGAAGCAGGTCGATGGAGCGGTTGCGCGCGACCACGGCGAGCCAGGCGGGAAGCGATCCGCGGCCGTTCGCGAATTTTGCCGGATGTTTCCATACCTGCAAGAGGATTTCCTGCAGGATGTCTTCAGCCTGTCCCGGATCTTTGAGAATGCGCAGGGCGATGGAGTAGACGAGGCTGCCGTAGCGGTCAAAGATCTCAGCCATGGCCGAGTGATCGCTGCCGAGAACACGATGAATCAAGGATGCGTCGACGGCGTCAGCCGCTCCCATGCCCAGGTCAATCTCCAGTGCTCCGTGTGGAGAACGCTCCGTGGCGCTTCTCGGATTGAAATCGCTCAAAGACATGCATTCTGCGAATGAAAAGCGAACAGGCGCAATAGGAAAGTAGCCTGATGGCGAGGAGCGCGCCGACGGGCGGTGCCTCGGTTACATAATGTGATGCGTGCCAGTGTATTCTTCGGGCAGGATTATCCTCAGGAAAAGTTTGCATTCACGACCCTGCACCGCTTGTTGGACGCTGCTTCCCGGCGCTCGGGCAAAGTAACTGATTGAATTTACGGAGGCTTGACGATGCGTGTTTTCTTTAGGCGGGCGCTCATCATGGTGGCGCTGGTTGTGGTGGGCGGTCTGGTTGCTTCGGGTCAAGAGGGGTCTGCGAATGGGCCAGGGGCGAATCCCCTGCTGCTGCGCAACCCGTCGCTCTCGCAGGACAGGATTGCGTTTCTCTACGCCGATGATGTGTGGACGGTGAGCCGGCAGGGAGGCGAGGCTCACAGGCTGACGTCGAATGGGAACGTGAATTACGGGCCGTTCTTTTCTCCCGACGGATCGCTGATTGCGTACTCGGCGCATCTGGAGGGCAATACGGATGTTTACGTGATTCCGTCGAGCGGCGGTGTGCCGCGGAGGATTACGTGGCATCCGCAGGGCAGCGCGGTAGAGGGCTGGAGTCCTGATGGAAAGAATGTGCTGATTGCGTCGGGAGGGCTGAGCTATCGCCATTTCACGAAGCTATTCCTGGTGCACGTGGATGGGTCGGGGATGCCGGAGGCCTTGCCGTTGCCTTCAGGAGCGCAGGGCTCGTTTTCGCCGGATGGGAGCGAGATTGCATATCAGCCGCTGACCAAATGGGAGCCGGCGTGGAAGCGCTATGTGGGCGGCCAGACGACGCCGATATGGATTGTGAACCTGAAGACGCTGGACCTGGTGAAGGTACCGCGGGAAAACTCGAACGACTCGAGCCCGGTGTGGGTAGGCAACGCGGTGTACTTTCTCTCAGATCGCAGCGGGCCGGTGTCGTTGTTCCGCTACGACACGGGGTCGAAGTCAGTGACGGCAGTGACACCGAACAAAAGCTACGACCTGAAGACGTTGCAGGCTGGTCCGGGCGGCCTGGTGTATGAGCAGTTCGGCTCGATTCATCTCGTGGATACAGCGAGCAACGCGGACACGGTGGTGCCGATTCAAATTCATGGCGAGCTGCCGAAGCTACCGCCACACCTGGCGCAGGTGAGGGCTGACGAGATTCAGAATGCGGCGATTTCGCCGACGGGCGCGCGCGCGGTGTTTGAGGCGCATGGCGAGATATTTACTGTTCCCGCTGAGAAGGGCGACACGCGCAACATGACGAACACGCCGGGAGCGGCGGAGCGGAATCCGTCGTGGAGTCCGGACGGCAAGACGATCGCGTATTTCTCGGATGCGTCGGGAGAGTACAAGCTGTACCTGAAAGATCAGACGGGCTTCAAGGCGCCGACGGTAGTAGACCTGGGCCCGGACCCGAGCTATTTCTACGATCCGACGTGGTCGCCCGACTCGAAGCACATTGCGTATGCCGACAAGCATATGCGCCTGTGGCTGGTGGACGTGCCGACGGGCAAGCCGGAGCTGGTCGATACGGGTAAGTACAGCGGATTCGGACACTCATTCAACGTGTCGTGGTCGCCGGATTCAAAGTGGCTGGCTTACCAGAACGATTTGCATAATCAGCTCAACGGCATCTTTCTCTATTCGCTCGACACGAAGAAATCGACGCAGGTGACGGACGGGATGAGCGACGCGACGAGTCCGGCGTTTGACATGGGCGGGAAGTACCTCTACTTTGTGGAGTCGACGAATGACGGGCCCTCGAACGCGGGCATCGATCTTTCATCGCTGGATCGCGAAGAGACGAGCGCGCCGTACGTGGTGGTGCTGGCGAAGAATGGGGCTTCGCCGGTTCCGCCTGAGAGCGACGACGAGAAGATCAAGGAAGAGAAGAAGGACGAGCCCAAGGCTGACGACGCCCAGAAGGCCGAAAGCGACAAGAAGGACGCGAAGACGGCGAAGCCCGACGACAAAGCCGGCGATAAGGACAAGGATAAGGACAAGGCCAAGGAGCCGGCGAAGGTGACCGTCGATCTCGATGGAATCGGGAACCGCATTCTGGCGCTGCCGATACCGGCGAAGAATTACGTTGGCCTGGCGGCAGGCAAAGAGGGCGTGCTGTATCTGCTCGAGGGCCTGCCGTTCGGGCGGTCGTCGGATGAGAACGGCGCGGCGAATATCCAGGGTGTGTGGCAATTCACTCTGGAGAAGCGCAAGCCGGAGCAGGTGATGAGCGACGTTGACCGCTTCTTTGTTTCCGCGGATGGCGCGAAGGTGCTCTACGAGCGCGGCGACAGCTATGGCATCGCGGGAGCCGATGAGCTGAAGCCGGGGAACGAAAATCCAGGCAAGCCGCTGAACCTGGGCGGCATGCAGATGCAGGTGGACCTGCGCGCGGAGTGGGAGCAGATCTACCGCGAAACATGGCGCATCGAGCGCGACTTTTTCTACGACCCGAATATTCATGGGCTGAGCATTCCGAAGATCGAGGCGAAGTATCAGCCTTATCTTGCGGGGCTGGCGTCGCGGTCGGAGTTCACGTATCTGTCAATCGAGATGCTGGGCGAGATCACGGTGGGGCACATGTTTGTGGGCGGCCCGCGTCCGCATGACACGGCGCCAAAGGCCGGTTTGCTCGGGGCCGATTACAAGGTGGAGAACGGGCGCTACCGGATCGCGAGGATTCTCGGCGGCCAGAACTGGACGCCGGGGCTGGCTTCACCGCTGACGTTGCCGGGAGTTTATGTGAAGGAAGGCGAATACCTGCTGGCGGTGAATGGACACGAGCTGCACTCGAGCGACAACCTTTACGAATCTTTCAACGGCACGGCGGGCAAGCAGACGGTGATTCGCGTGGGCCCAAATGCTGATGGCAAGGACGCGCGCGATGTGACGGTGGTCCCGATAGGTGACGAGGATGGGCTGCGCAACATCGACTGGGTGGAGTCGAACCGGAAGAAGGTGGACGAACTCTCGGGCGGCAAGGTTGCATATGTCTACATGCCGAATACGGGAGGCGCGGGATACGACAGCTTCAATCGCTACTTCTACGCGCAACTGGACAAGCAGGCGCTGGTGCTGGACGAGCGCTACAACGAAGGCGGGGACATCGCGGACTACGTGGTGGATGTGCTGAAGCGTTTCCCCCTCTCGGGCGCGAAGGAGCGCGACGGCAAGCCGATTCATGATCCGGTGGGCGCGATCTTCGGGCCGAAGGTGATGCTGATTAATCAGAACTCAGGCTCGGGCGGCGATGCGATGCCGTGGTACTTCCGCAAGGCGGGCATCGGCAAACTGGTGGGCACTCGCACGTGGGGTGGCCTGGTGGGCATCGGAGGATATCCGCCGCTGATCGATGGCGGTTATGTGACGGCCCCGCGGTATGCAATCTATGGATTGCATGGCGACTGGGAAGTGGAGAACCGCGGAATTCCTCCGGATGTGATGGTGGAAGACTTGCCGAAGGACGCAGCGGCGGGACGCGATGTTCAGCTCGAAACGGGTGTGAAGATGGTGCTCGACGAGCTTAAAGCGAATCCCATCCCGGAGATACCGATACCGCCGTACCCGAATTACCACAAAAACGACGGATTGGGCAGAAACTAGCATCTAAAACAAAAAGCAATGCTCGCCCTCACGGGGCCGCCGGGCCTCGTGGGGGCTGCGTTTCGATACGCGCGTTTTCCCCCACAGACCTGCGCGGAGCGGAAAGTAAGACTTCTCCCGTGCTCCTCGCCGCTGCAAGGAGAGCATGAAGGCCGAGTCAAACCGAGGAACGAATTCAATTCCAGATGCTACCGCTGTTCGAGCGGTTCCAACTGTGCTTGCGTGGCTTGGATGTTGCATCGCGCTGCTGATGGCGGTGGAGCGCGGCTATCAGGGCGCCTGGTACCAGCTGGAAACGATCATCCATCGTCCGGAGGCTGCACAGGCGCCGTTCGGCTATCGGCCGCTCTTCCCTTTGCTGGCGAGCGGCCTGCAAACATTGTTTCCGCACATGACGGATCACAATGCGTTCATTGCAACGCAGGTGATCTGCATTGGGGCCACGGTTTACCTGATGGGGCGGTGGGCGAATTTCTTCCTGCCGGGGTTCGGGAAGCTGCTTGGCTTTATGCTGGCGGCGCTGATGCTGTGCCCGACGATCGGCTACTGGAACTTTTATGACATTGCGCTGACCGGCTTCTGGACGGCGTGCCTGATGTTGCTCTACCACGAGAGGACGGTCGGCTACCTGCTGATCTTCATACTGGGCACGCTGAACCATGAAAGCACGCTGCTGCTGGTGCCGTGCGCGGTGCTGTACCTATGGGGACGCGTGAAGTGGTGGAAGCTGCTGCTGCTGACGATAGCGCAGCTCGCCGCCTGGGCCGGCGCGCGCTACCTGGTGGTGATGGCGGTTCATGGAGCGCCGGGGCTGTTTCAGAACCATCTGCAGATGAATCTGCATTTGCTGAGGACATACTCGAAGCAGGCACTCTTCTTTACCGGTATTACCGTGCTGCCGTGGTGGGGACTGGCGGCGATGGGCTGGCGGCATGCGCCGCGCCTGCTGCGTTGCGCAACCATCACGCTGCCGGGCCTGCTGCTGGTGACGCTGCTTTTCGGCAGGTTTGATGAGCCGCGGCAGTTCGACGGGTTTATTCCCGTATGCGCGGGACTGATCGCATGCTGGGCAGCGGCAGTGATTTATCCGAAGCAGCGTGCGATGGCACAGGCCGGCGCGATCACGGGAAAACGCGCGGCGGCGGTGTCGGTCGAGACGCAGATAGAGATCCTGGATTCCTCTACGTGATACTGGATTCCTCCACGTAAGGATGCGCCTGCTGAGCGGCGCTTCTACTTGATTTTGATTTCAGCTTTCGGCGGGGCCGGGGTGTGCGCAGTGTGTGCGGGCGTCGGGTGGTTCACTTTGGACGGACGGCCTTCGGCGATGAGACGCCGATGGGCCTCGGGCCAGGTGGGCAGCGCGGCGTCGGGCTGCGTCCAATGAACGAGCGCTGCCTCGTCGCACCAGTCGAGCAGCTTGCGCATTGCGGGGCCATGCGGCTCGGTAAGCATGAAGGCGCGCATTGCAGCTTCGGAGCTCCAGGCGGTCGCGGTCCAGAAGGCCTTGTGGCTGTCAGCGAAGACTCTGACGGCGAGATTGCCCTGCGAGGCGCGGGCCTGTTTGCCGATGCGCATTGCAGCCAGAAAAAACCCGGGCAGAAAAAGGGCCTTCCGAATGCGAAGCCTGGTGATTGAGATGACGGGCATGAAGGTTCATTTCCTCCGAGGTGTGCGGGCATTGCGGCGGAAGCAGTCGGGGGCGTGATCGTTGACGATGCCGGATGCCTGCATCCAGGCATAGACGATCGTGGGGCCCACGAATGTGAAGCCGCGCCGCTTGAGTTCCTTTGAAAAGGCGATTGAGAGAGGCGATTGCGCGGGGAGGGGTCCGGTGTTCCGGATGGGCTTGCCGTCGGCGAAGGCCCAGGCCCACTGCGCAAAGTCGATGCCGGCGTGCTGCATGTCGAGATAGGCGCGGGCGCCGCCGACCGTGGCCTGAATCTTGGCGCGGGCGCGAATGATGCCGGGGTTGGCCATCAGGCGCTCGATGTCAGCTTCTTTGAAGCGCGCTACTTTTGCTGGATCGAAGCCGCGAAATGCCGCGCGGAAGGCGTCGCGCTTGCGCAGAACGATGAGCCAGGAGAGGCCGGCCTGAAAGCCTTCGAGCATGAGCAGCTCCCAGAGCGCGCGGCTGTCGCGCTGGGGCACGCCCCACTCCTC
>JBATYG010000455.1:0-2255 GCA_049673945.1 Occallatibacter sp. | reverse complement strand
CATGCTTATCAGCGGATCATTGGAGGCCAGCTTGGCGGCAGATTCGCGACCTTACAATTGGCCCAATAAGACAAGCTCGCCCATATCTATGCCAGCATGCGAACGTGTCTACTTCCTAGCCGCACCTCGCCCGCACCCAGCATCGCTTCTGTTTGCCGCAAGAGCTCCTGCACCGGTGCGCGCAGCCAGCGGGTGATGCCATCGATCCACAACGGTTCGAGTCCTTGTCTCGCGGGATGTGGCAGTCGCTCGAGTATCGCGTCAGAAGCAAGTTGCACGCAGCCCCCGATCATTACAAACTCCACGTCAGTCATCGAGAGCGTCCGCAGCCTGTCCGCCACGTCCTGATTCGTATCTCGAATGCCAATCAGATCTCCAACACCAGACACCTTTATGGCGCCTTCGCCGTCTTCCAGGCGAAGCATAGCAGCCGGAGCTTCTGTCACCATGCGATAAGCAGCGTGCGACGCGATGCCACACGAACTCATTGCAAACCTCATTTCGTCCAACAGATCTCCCTCGGCCGTTAGCGGAGAGTCATTGCCCAAGGCCACATTGCCAACTCCACCAAGAAGCGCCATATCCGGAAGCTGTCCAAAAAGAAAGTTGTTTGAGGAGGGACAGACGATGAGCGAGACTCCGCGCTCCCGCATGAGTTTGATGCCTGCAACATCGACTGCCAATCCATGAACGAGCACAGTGCTGGCATCCAGAGCCCCTGCCCGATCAAGGCACCAGAGCTCCTCCCGCGCCAATGCGTCCACTCCCTCACCAGCATGCACAATAAATGGACGTCCTTCAGGCGCCGCTGCACGTGCTGCGCGCAGATCACCGCCAAGCGCCACCGAATGCGCCCAGCCATACCGCTGAACGACCTTCACCGGGAAATCGCTTCTTTGCAACTCCGGCAAGAGAGGATTGTGATGACTGACTGTCGTGGCCCCGCAAAGAAGGTTGCGAATGCCGCCCCACCATACGCGCAGATTTTTCGGGACCGCGCGATGTTTCGCTATGATATCTGGAAACTTGTTGTGTATATCCTCGCCCCAATCAATGTAATTGCGGTAGGGTGGATCCGCCAGTCGCGGGAAAAGAGCGAAGTCCAGATGATCGTGAGCGTTGATCAGGCCGGGCATGATTAGAAACCCGCTGAGATCGATGTCCATGCGAGTCGATTCCGCAACCGGCGAATTCGACGCGTGCCTTACGATGCGATGAATGCGGCCGCCGATGATCTCGATAGAACCACGCTCACTCTCCTGTGGACCCTTGGCATAACGAACTCCACGAATGACTACCCCTTCCTCGCGGCTCCTTTCAGGGTCTGACGCACAGCCGCTCATGCGGCATCCTTCTGTGCGACATAAATACTGAATCGTGAAGGCTCACGCTTATTGCGTAGCTTTGCCATGAGCGGACGCATGCTCCACCTAAAACCATAGCGGGGAGAGTGGATGGTCCAGCGGATCGACAACCGTGCTTCCAACTCCAGCAGCCGTTTGTCTGTAAGATATTCGAGACTCCTGATGGAATTCGATGCCGTGCCATAGTGCTGCAGAAAGGCAGCGCGGCGTGCCGAAACCATCCGGCTGCCACTTTCCTCGCTGGAGTACCAGGGCGTGTCGCTGATAACGACTATGCCGCCTGCTCTAACACATCGCAGGGCTTCGCACAACGCAGCGTCATAATCCTCGGCATAGTGGAATGAAGCATTGAAGATGACGGCGTCGAACTGTTCATTCTGGAACGGTAAATGCGCAAGCTCGGCGCGGAAGCGCGGGAACAGTTCAGCCAAATGTTTTCGATAGTGTTCCGCTGCTCCCAGTCCATCGGAATCATTAGTGAGCAGGTCCACGGCGAATGGGTGATATCCGGCGACCGCCAGGCGAAAACTCATCCAGCAGTTCCCCGCGCCGAGGTCCAAAATCCGTGCACCTCCGGTCGGGAAGATCCGCCTCAGCACATTTGCCATCAAACAGTCGTAGCTGCTCGCCCTGATCTTCCACTGCCCGCAGTGCCTTCCGGAGACATCCCTGTAAGGGAGATCGCGATAGAAGGATTCGTTTTCGCTGCCGCGGCTCTCCGCGGCCCGGATTCGTTCATAGTCTTCTACGAAGCGCGCATAATGTTCAGCCCGCTCCGGCGGCAGGGCGTCCACGATGCCCCCGTTGCTTTGGAGACAGAACCGACATGAGAGACAATCTAGGTTGGTTAGGGCACCGCGGCAACGAGGACATTGCAGGCGAACTCCCAGA
>JBATYG010000454.1:0-2848 GCA_049673945.1 Occallatibacter sp. | reverse complement strand
TTGGAGTATCATTGCGTCTATAGAATGTGCGCGGTCTGCACTCCCCTGGACCGCCCCGGTGGTGTTTGTGTCTCGATTCTTTCAGCGATTGGTCTTCGTGCTGTCGGTGGCAATTTTTGCCGCCCTGGGCCTGGGCTTCGGGCTTGGGCAGTTCGGCTTCTTCGGTGTGCATGCAGGGGGCGAACAGGATGGCGCGTACCGCCAGATGCACGTCTACGCCGAGGTCCTCAAGCGGATCCAGAGCGACTATGTGACGCAGCCGAATATCGGCGACGTGACGACTGGCGCGCTGCACGGGCTGCTGGAGTCGCTGGACGCGGACTCAAGCTACCTGACGGCGCCGGAGTACAAGATTTACAAGGAGCGGCCGTCGACAGGCGTGGCCCAGGTGGGCCTGACGGTCTCGAAGCGCTATGGATACGCGACGATTGTGAGCGTCGAGCCGGGGTCGCCCGCAGATCACGAGCACCTCTCGGATGGCGACGTGATCGAGTCGATCGGCAGCCAGTCGACGCGCGAGCTTTCACTGGCGGTGATTCGCCTCGTGCTCGAGGGCAAGCCGGGATCGACGGTGACGCTTTCGGTAGTGCGGCCACGCAAACCCGATCCGGACAAGATTACGCTGACGCGCGTGGTGCCTGAGACGCCTCCGCTGACCGATCAGCAGTTTGAGAATGCGACGATTCTGTATCTCAAGCCGGGCGTGTTGACGGCGGCGCGCGTGGACGAGATTGGCGCGAAGCTGAAATCGGCCGGCAAGAACCGCAAGATCCTGCTAGACCTGCGCGACGTTTCGCGAGGAGACACGGACCAGGGATTGCGCCTCGCAAATTTCTTTATCAAGGAAGGAACGCTGGCGACGCTGCAGGGTCAGAAGTTTCCCACGCAAACATTTTCTGCCGACCCCTCGAAGTTCATTACCAGCGAGCCTGTGGTGGTGCTGGTGAACCGCGGAAGCTACGGCGCGGCAGAGCTGGCAGCGGACGCGATTGAAGGCGCGAAGCGCGGCGACGTGGTGGGTGAGCGCACGTTTGGCGAGGGCTCGGTGCAGAAGACGATCGAGCTGCCGGACGGATCGGCACTGATGCTGACGGTGGCGAAGTTCCAGGGCCCGGATGGCAAGAAGATCCAGGATGAGGCCGTGCTGCCCAATGTCCAGGTGGGCCAGACAAATGACGACATCTTCGACGAAGACGGGACGACCAACAAGGGCGACCAGATTCTGAACAAGGGCCTCGAGATTCTCAAGTCGAAGAACGGGTAAACGAGACCCGCTTCTGGCTCTTGCATGCGGTGGTTCGCATCGGCGGATGGGTCCAGTGAAGCCAGCCTGGCCCATGCTAGCCTTTGATTGAACCGGATTTCCTGTTGCCTCACCGTGAAGGACACTCCTCCAGGGCGCGCTGGCGGGATGCCGACGAGGCTCGAAGCGCTTGGCCACCACTCCAAAGCAGACGATTCAGCCGCGAGGAACCGGACTCAAGCCCCGGGGATTGGGCCGCACGCATCGCGTTGACCCCGAACCCGTGCCGCTGTACAGGCGGCGCAAGGTGGCAGGCAAGGTCGCGCTGGCGGCGCTGCTCATGCTCGCAATCATTACGGGATCGCTGGCGGGGCTGACGCTGGTCTATTCCGTCGATCTGCCGCAGATTAATGACCTCGAGCGCTACCGGCCATCGACGACAACCGATCTCTACGACCGCAACGGCATCCTGATCGGCTCGTTTGCGCTGCAGCGGCGCATCGTGGTCAACTACGACGACTTTGCGCCCATTCTGCGTGAAGCGGTGATCTCGATCGAAGACAAGAGCTTCGAGTCGCACTGGGGTATCAACGTGCTGCGCATAGCCGGCGCGCTGTGGCACGATCTGCGCAGCCATGGGCGCGCGCAGGGCGCATCAACGCTGACGATGCAACTGGCGCGCAACCTCTTTCTCTCATCGGAGCGCACCGCGACGCGCAAGCTGCAGGAGGCGTATCTGGCCATCCAGATTGAGCGCGCCTTTACCAAGCAGCAGATCTTTACCCTCTATGGCAACCAGATTTACCTGGGCAGCGGCATGTATGGCTTTGAAGCTGCCTCGCAGTTTTATTTTTCAAAGCACGCGAAAGACCTGAACCTGACGGAAGCCGCGCTGCTGGCCGGGTTGCCGAAGGGGCCGGTGGCGTATTCGCCACTGTTGAACCCGGAGAAGGCGCTGCGGCGGCGCAATCTTGTGCTGAGCGAGATGGAGTCGGACGGCGTGATTACGCACCGGCAGGCCGAGCAGGCCCGCGAGGCTCCGCTGGGACTGCATATTACGCAGCCGGATGCGTCGGTGGCGCCGTGGTTTCAGGAGGAGGTGCGGCGGGAGCTCGAGAAGCGCTTCGGCGTCGACGAGGTGCATGAGGCCGGGCTGCGCGTGGAAACCACTCTTGACCTGAATCTGCAGAAGACGGCGAATCGCGCCGTGGATGACGGGCTTGCGGCGTATGAACGGCGTCATGGGTGGAAGGGCAAACTCGAAAACGTGCTCGCCAACGGCGCGACACTGGCCGACTACAAGCATCCTGACTGGGCTACTGCGAGCGGCTCCGGCGATTACGTACACGCGCTGGTGACGCGGACGCTGCCGCTTGAAATCGACGCGCGCGTTGGCGCGAACAAGATTGTGCTGCTGCCGGCGGACTGGCAGTGGACGGGGCAGCGTTTCGGCGATTCGCTGGTGAAACCCGGCGACGTGATCTACGTTCACCTGTCTGATGCGATGGAAGCCGGAGCGCGGCGCGCCTCGATGGAGCAGGATTCCGGTGTGCAGGGCGCGCTCTTCGCAATGGACAACACCTCGGGCGACGTGCTGGCGATGGT
>JBATYG010000453.1:0-6239 GCA_049673945.1 Occallatibacter sp. | reverse complement strand
ATCGAGAGTTGTGCTGTGGGACGAGCGGAGCATGCTGCCCAAGCGTCATGTCAGAGAGGAAGAAGCGCAGATGCAGTGTGCGGCAGCGGACAACGGTGATGAAAGTGAGAGGAAGAGCCCGTCCAATTCCTATCCTGGGGACCCGCCTCTCGCGAACGAGGCACAAATATTGCTGAAAGCTTAGACTCCACTCTGGTCTCAAAGGTTGCGGTGGATTTGTGCGGTCAAGATCCGGCCCGAATCGCATCGGTATAGAGAATAAATCACGCAGGCGCCAGGGATCGGCCCGCCAGGCGGCTCTCGCCAGGGCGCTCACCGATGATCTCGAGCGCCGAGGGGGTCTTTCCGGGGACGACATACGTGCCCGAACGCCAGGCGATCGAGAGTTTTTCCCGTTCGAGGAGCCTGCGAATCTGGTTGCGGGCGTGATCGGCCCAGGGGCCATTGCGGTCGAGCCGGACATAGGCCTGCCAGTGGCGCAGGGCCTGCCGCAGCTCTCCTTTGCGCTCATAGGCGAGTGCAAGGTTATAGTGGGCGTCGGCGTAGCGGGGAGCGAGGGCCACGGCCTGCCGATAGGCGGCAATGGAATCGTCAGGCCGGTCGAGTTCGTCCAAGACATTGCCAAGGTCGAAGAAGGCCAGCACGTAGCCGGGGTCCATTTCGGTTGCACGGCGGTAAAGCTCTTCAGCGCGGCTGTAGCGGCGCAGATGAAAGTAGATGGTGCCGAGATTGATGTAGGCGGGAGCGTAGCCTGGCTCCTGGGCGATGATTTGCTCGTAGAGCCCGATGGCCCGATTTTTCTCGCCGGTTTCCTCGGCCTGCACCGCGGCCAGAAAGAGTTCCTGCAAGCTGCCGCCCTCGGAGGGGCTGGTCTTGCGCAACGGTGCTGGGTTCGCTTCCGCCATGGGGCGTTCGACGCGCTCGAAGTCGAAGAGCAACTGGCGCCGGATGGGATCGACCATCGCCCCCTGGCAGCGAAAGGCAAGGCGCGCGCCGGAGCGGACGATGCCGGCCTCAAGGAGGGGATTGGCCAGGCCAGCCACGGCCCTCATGGCAACGATGGAGTGGCGGATGGAGGCGGCCGGGACATCCTCTTCGCGCAGAGCGCGCAGAGTCCTCAATTGAC
The DNA here is from genome assembly GCA_049673945.1 of Occallatibacter sp. Taxonomy (GTDB): domain Bacteria; phylum Acidobacteriota; class Terriglobia; order Terriglobales; family Acidobacteriaceae; genus Telmatobacter. The sequence goes on along the minus strand of JBATYG010000453.1, from coordinate 5,113 downwards.
CGAGGTCCTGAAACGTGTAGGATTGCTGAACCGGGATGAGTCCCGCCCGTTCCCAACCGACCAACTGGCGGGAAGTAATTTGCAGGATTCGCAATACATCCTGGCGGTTATAGCTGGTCACTCTACCATGCTCCCTCGGTTAGTCCATTGTTCGGATTCGGTGCTCGAACAGAAAAGACCTGTTCGAAAGCCCGAGTCTGGTCCTGGACGTGGCTCTTGGAACAGCTACGGAGGAACCGCTCATGCTGCGATTATGCCAAGGATAAGCGTGAATAAGAGGGTACGAATTACAAAAGCGGGAAAAGTGCGTGGATAACTGGTGCATGATTTGGTTCATTCAAGAGGACTGCCCGAGAGGGCGGCGGCACCAGCTCGGCCGACGCTCGCAGCGTGGCTCGCAGCGTAAAAGCGATTCCTGCTACACTACTGGCCCAACCTGGGTCTTCGGCGGGAACGCCGTCAACCGGCCCGCTTGCGTAAAGCTTCGTGGCGTTCCGGGCCTCTTACCCCGGGTGCAACATCATCTTCCCACTCACATCTAATGACGAGGATTTGGCCCGTGCTGGAAGCTGTATTCCGCCTTGAATTGCTCGAGGAACGCCAGGTCGTCCTCTCTGTGAGCGAGGGTGTGGAAAAGCTTCTTGGCTATAAACCGGCCGATCTGCTTGCCGGGGACGTTTCCTTCGGCGACCTGATGCACCCCAACGATGTGGACGTAGCGTGCCGGATGTTCTCTCCCCGCTCCAGGGAACACAGCGGCACGGAGGACTTCCGCATGCGGCATGAGGATGGGCGCATCCGCTGCATGCGGGGTGAGTTTGCCAGAGAAGCCAATCCCCAGCAGCCCAATCCTGTTCTCGACCTGATTCTGCGCGATGTGAAGGCTTTTAAGGGAGGCGACGAGGGGCTCCGTTCGGAAGTCAACCTGCACGCCTACATGGAGAGCGTGGATGAGTGCGTCTACTTCAAGAATCGCAGTCATGTGATCACGGCATCGAACCGGAATTGTCTCCCCTTTTCCTGGGAAGGCTCCGCGGCGATACACGAGCTAAAAGGTCTGACGGACTATGACCTTTATCCCGAGTACATCGCCAATGAGTTCTACGAGCTGGAAAAGAGCGTTCTAAAGGGAGCGCCGGTGGCGCACGTGGTGCAGCACGTGCCGGACAAGGACGGCCGGCAGGAGTGGCTGGACGTGCGCAAGTTTCCGGTGCGAGACAGCAGCGGCGAGATCATCGGCGTGCTCACCGTAATCTCAATCATCACCGAGGCTGTGAATGCCGGGCAGTTGCAGGACGAGGGCGAAGACCTCGCCGACGACGCGCAACAGGCGGGGGTGGGCCGTTACAGGCTGAACCTCAGATCGGGCCGGTGGAAGGGGACCGAGGCTCTGGAAAAGCTGCTGGGCATCAACAAGAAGTTCAAGCGCACGCGCGCCAGCCTGGCGGGCCTGATGCATCCCGATGACCGCACGATGCTGGCTATGTACTTCAATGACAACGACCGCGCCCTGCATTTCACGAATGAATACAGAATCGTCCGCCCAAGTGACAACGCTGTCCGTTGGGTTCGCGAGATGGGCAGGCTGGAGACGGACGCCGACGGCCGCCCGTCGATTGTGCGGGCAACCATCCGCGATATCACGCAGCAGAAACGGGCTGAACTGGCGACGAACCGGCGGCGTAAGCTGCTGCAGCGCTTCATCACCTTTGCTCCCGCGGCGCTGGCGATGTTTGACCGCGAGATGCGCTACCTGGCGGTGAGCCGGCGGTGGCTTGACGAGAATGACCTTGCAGGCCAGGAGATTATCGGACGCAGCCACTACGAGGTGATACCGGACATTCCCGAGCGTTGGAAGGAAGCGCACCGGCGCGGCCTGGCCGGCGAAAAGCTGCGCAAAGAGGAGGATCAACTGGTGCGCGCGGACGGCAGCGTGCTGTGGGTGCGCTGGGAGATAACGCCATGGCGCATGGAGGACAACTCCATCGGCGGCATCGTCCTGTTTGCCGAGGATATTACGGCGCTGAAGGTTGCCGAGGAAAAGCTGCGGCTGAGCGCGGGTGTCTTCACCCATGCCTTCGAGGGCATCTTGATCACGGACGTGAATGGGGCGATTCTCGACGTGAATGAGTCCTTCACGCGCATCACCGGATATACGCGCGAAGAAGTGCTGGGACTCAATCCGCGACTGCTGAACTCAGGCAGGCAAGGCCGGGAGTTTTACACGGACATGTGGGACCGGCTGACGGATAAAGGGCACTGGTCGGGCGAGATCTGGAATCGCACCAAGAGCGGCCAGCTCTTCGCGGGAATGCTGACGATCAGCGCGGTGCCCGACAGCTCGGGCAAGACGCAGCATTATGTGGCGCTGTTCTCTGACATCTCATTCCTCAAGGAACAGGAGAGGCAACTGGAACGGATGTCTCACTACGATCTTCTGACCGGGTTGCCGAACCGGGTTCTGCTGGTCGACCGCATTCGCCAGGCAATGGCGCAGGCGCACCGGCGCAACCGCATGATGGCGGTCGCATGTCTCGATATCGACGGATTTCAGGCGATCAACGACGTCCACGGACACAACATCGGCGATCAGTTGCTGACCGAGGTGACCAAGCGCATGTGCGAGGCGCTGGGCGAAGGCGAAACACTGGCGCGTCTCGGCGGCGATGAGTTTGTTGCCGTAATGCTGGATCTGGGCCGTGGGGAAGATGCTCTGCCGGTGCTTCGCCAGCTTCTGGAAACGGCAGCGCAGCCGGTGCAGATCGGGGGACTCACGCTGCAGGTTTCAGCGAGCGCGGGCATCACGTTCTATCCGCAGACGGCCGAGAAGGTGGCGGCAGACCAGTTGCTGCGCCAGGCAGACCAGGCGATGTATCACGCAAAGGTAGAGGGAAAAAACCGCTTCTACATCTTCGACCCTTCGCATGACCGCAGCGTTCGAGGACATCATGAGGACCTGGAGCGCGTGCGCGCGGCATTGCAGGCCGACGAGATGGTGCTCTACTTCCAGCCGCGGGTAAACATGTGCACCGGCGCAATTGTGAGTGCGGAGGCGCTGGTGCGATGGCGGCATCCTGAACGGGGATTACTGGAACCGGGACGCTTCCTGCCGATCATCGAGGGAGATCCGCTGGCGATCGACCTGGGCGAGTGGGTGATCTCGCATGCGCTCAAGCAGATTGAGGATTGGCGCAACGAGGGCCTTGACCTGCCGGTGAGCGTGAACATCGACGCCTTGCAATTGCAGCATCCGGAGTTCGTGAATCGGCTTGAGGCGCTGCTGGCAGAGCATCCCAAGGTTCCGCCGTCGAAGCTGGAGCTGGAAGTGCTCGAAAGCGGAGCGCTGCGCGATGTAACGGCGGTCTCGCAGGTGATTCGCACCTGCAATAGGCTGGGCGTCACATTTTCCCTGGACGATTTCGGAACGGGATACTCATCGCTGTCATACCTGAAGCGGCTGCCGGTGCACTTCCTCAAGATCGACCAGACCTTTGTGCACGACATGCTCGATGACTCCGAGGACCTGACCATTCTCGAAGGCGTGCTGGGCCTTGCCAATGCATTCCAGAGAGAAGCGGTGGCCGAAGGCGTCGAGACGGTGGATCACGGACTGATGCTGTTGCGGCTGGGATGCCAGCTGGCGCAGGGATATGGGATTGCGCGGCCGATGCCCGGCGGCCAGATGCCGGACTGGGCAGCGAACTGGCGGCCCGATCCGCGATGGGCCAATGTGTCGCCGATTCCGGCGACCGACTTTCCGCTGTTGTATGCGGGCGTCGAGCATCGTGCATGGGTTGAGGAGATTGCGGATCATCTGGACGGAAAGCGGATTGCTGCGCCAGTGCTGGACAGCCACGGGTGCCGCTTCGGCGCGTGGCTTGACGCGGAGGCTTCGGCAGGACGCGGCGGCCGCTCGGGTTTTCCGACCATCGATGCGTTGCATCAGCGCCTGCACGCGCAGGCCAACCAGCTGATCGAGCTGAAAGCGGAAGGAAAAGACAGCGAGGCACAGGCCGGACTGCCGGAGCTGCGCTCGTTGCGCGATAGCCTGCTGGAGCGGTTGCAGTATTTTGTGCAAACGCTCTGAGGCGGGCCGGCGAAGGTATGGGATTTTCAGGATTGGGGGTACGGCAGGCTGGAGCCGACGATCGGACTTGAACCGATGACCTGCTGATTACGAATCAGCTGCTCTACCAACTGAGCTACGTCGGCGTGCTCCTCACCGATTGTACTGTCGGCGAAGCCGTGGGTAAAGCTGCTGCGGATTCCGCGCGCCTGCGCTGGGGAGAGGTTGAGCTGCGACCTGGCCGCGGGAGAGCGCCGACTCCGTGCCCGGTTGCTGCGTCCAAGAAAGAGATGAGGGGAAAAAGATGAGGGCGACGCGTTAAGGATCACAACGGAGAGGAGGATCATGGATCAGACAATCCAGCTTGCATTCAAGATTGCGATCGTTTGGGCCGGGGGATTTCTGATTGCCGTGGCGGTGCGTTCCATGCTGCCCGACCAGGCGGGATTCACGCTAAGAGGGCACGAGGGCGCCCTGTTTATTCCCTTCAGCCGGGTTGGCTTCTGGACCTGCCTGCTGGCCGCGCTCACGGTGACGGCGCTGGTGGTGGGCAGAGCTGCGCTGGCCGATATCGGATGGAACAATCTTCATTGATGATTGATGGCTTCACTGATGGAAACCGTGAGAAAAACCCGCCGCAAAAGCGGAAAGAGCCGCCCGGCAACAGGGCAGCTCTCTCCTAGGGAGAATAGTTCCAACGGAGGCAAAGCCATCAGAACTTTCTGGCTGCATACTAGGTGCGGGGGAACTGAGTGTCAAGAATAAATCCAAGGTCAAATAAGTATTTCATTTTCAATAGATTGCAGACAGCCCTTCGAGCAGCCGAATGGCTGCATCTTCGTCAGGTCTTCGCCTTTTAAGGTCTATATCTTTTAGGGTTTTAAGGGTGTTTTCACCTGTTTTAGTAGTGTTTTCCACAGGATCGAATCCGTCGTTTGCCTGAGCGGTGACGCTCCGGATGCGGGAGCAGCTCGAAGCGGGCAGGCTTATTTCTCTAAATTCAGCCGGATGAACTCGGTTTCGTAAACCGATGAGGCAGGTTTGCCG
>JBATYG010000452.1:0-2400 GCA_049673945.1 Occallatibacter sp. | reverse complement strand
TTTGGGCGCAGGCGGTCTCCGCAGATTATGCGTGCGATGGCGAACCTGATGCTTGCGCTGAAGATGCGCGCGGGCCGTGGAGACCTGAAGCCGGAACAGGTGAGCAGGATTGCTGAAGCCGTGGATGCAGCGGCACGCGCGATCGATGAAGTGTAAGGGAGACCGAACGATGACGCGATTGACGCAAACAACCTGTGAGCCTCCCGCGGAGACCGTTCCGATGGAGGAGCAGAATGGCCGGCTGCTCGACCTTGTGGGCGAGTTGGTCGAAGCAAACCAGCGGCTGCGCTGCAGGGTGGCGAGGCTTGAACAGGAGGGCGTGCGCACGGAGCGCGGGCTGTCGGACGCCTACGCAGTCTACCCCATGCTGCTGCCGTAAATTGCGGACCTTATACTGAAAGACGGCATGAGCAAGTTTTTACCCATCGATGAACAAATGGATCTGCTCGAAAAGGGCGCGGCGGAGATTATCCGCGTGGCGGACCTGCGCGAGCGTCTTGGAGAGAGCCGCAAGACAGGGCGCCCACTGCGCATAAAGGCGGGTTTCGACCCGACGGCGCCTGACCTGCACCTGGGCCACACTGTGCTGATGCGCAAGCTCAGGCACTTTCAGCAGCTCGGGCACACGGTGATCTTTCTCGTGGGCGATTTCACCTCGCTGATCGGCGACCCAACGGGCCGCAACGTGACGCGCAAGCCGCTGACACGCGAGCAGATTGACGCCAACGCGGAGACCTACAAACAGCAGGTCTTCAAGATTCTCGATGAGAAGGCAACCGAGGTCCGCTACAACTCTGAGTGGCTGGGCAAGCTGGGGTATGAAGGCACGATCCGGCTGACGGCGCATTTCACGGTGAGCCAAATGCTGGAGCGCGATGACTTTCACAAGCGCTTCCAGGCCGAGCAGCCAATCAGCCTGCACGAGCTGCTGTATCCGGTGATGCAGGGTTACGATTCGGTTGCGCTGGAGTGTGACGTCGAACTTGGCGGCACCGACCAGAAGTTCAACCTGATGTGCGGGCGCGAACTACAGCGCCACTACGGCCAGAAGCCGCAGATTGTGCTGATGACGCCGATTCTCGAGGGCCTGGACGGCGTGCAGAAGATGTCCAAATCGTTAAACAATGCCATCGGCATCAACGAGCTGCCGCAGGAGATGTACGGCAAGCTGATGTCGATCTCAGACGAGCTGATGTGGAAATACTGGGTCTTCCTCACAGACCTGCGCCAAAGCGAAGTCGATGCGATGCAGGCGGAGGTCGCCGCTGGCAAACTGCACCCAATGGACGCGAAGAAGAACCTGGCGCGGACAATCACCGCGGGCTTTCACGGAGAGGTCGCCGCACGCGATGCCGACGAGAACTGGGCGCGGATGTTCCAGCAGAAAGAGACGGCGGAGAATCTTGAAGAGGTTCATATCGCCTATGGCGATCTCGTGAGCCCAACGTGCCCAGCAGGTGAACTGCAGATTCGAACAGCGAAGCTGCTCACGCAGTTGGGCCTTGCCGCCAGCGGCGCTGAAGCCAGTCGCAAAATCGCAGAGAAAGCCGTGAAGATCGACGGCGAGACGGTGACGAATACGGCGATTCCGCTGGAGACTCTGCCGGCGAAGCTGGTTGTGCGCCTGGGCAAGCGCGCGAAGGTTGCGGTGGTTGGCGGTGTTGGCGAGGGCGTGTAGCTAAGCTTCGAAATCCAGCTCAACGGGATCGATGAGCGGCACGAGCCACTCAAGCAGCGCGAGATGCGACGGATGTGTCGTGTAGGCGTCGTACGCCGCTTTGTCAGTGAATTCCATGAGGCCCGCAAAAGCATAGCCCTGGCCGCGTGGCGAGAGATTCGGACCGACGTGCACTTCGATCAGGCCTGGAATGTTCCCACGGAACGCGAGGATATGTTTTTGGGCGCGAAGTTTGTCGACGTCTGTTGCCTGCGGCTTCCAGCGGAATCCGAAGATGTGGATGAACATGCCTTACTCTCCCAGAGCAAATTTGCGCCCGGCTTCGAGCAGCTTTGCGACGGCTTCCTTCGAGGTCGATTCTGTGTAGATGCGCATCAGAGGCTCGGTGCCGCTGGCGCGAAAGAGGATCCAGGTCTCGGCGGCGTTTGATTTTGTTTTCGCCTCTGGATTGTCGAGAAAGAATTTGACGCCATCGAGTGTTTCGACGCGCAGGACAGGCATGCCGGCAATCGCTACATCGCCGGGCTTGAGCGCCTTGGCGCGTGCGATGGCGGCGCTCTTCACGTCGTCGGGGATGTGCAGATCGATGCGGCCATACTGGTGCTCGCCATACTCGGCCTGCAGATCGGCGACGAGCTGGCCAAGAGTCTTGCCCTCTTCCGCCATCACGTTCGCGAGCAGCAGCGCATTCAGCAGGCCATCTCGCTCGGGCAGATGGCGCT
>JBATYG010000451.1:0-1890 GCA_049673945.1 Occallatibacter sp. | reverse complement strand
TTCGACATGCGCCCCGGGAGCGAGAACGGACGATGCATCGGAGGGCGGCGGAGGGTCTGGCTGCGCGGGAATATCGAGGACGGCAAACTCGCGCTCGCGGACCTCGAGATGATGCGTCATGTCCTGAATCGCGTTGTCGTAGGGGAATTTGCTCAGGCGCAGGAAGGTGCCGCAGCCATTCTCATCGCAGATGCCGTAACCGCTCTCCGCATTGACGTGCACGTTGCGAAAGTGAATGTCGCTCGCATGGTAGAGTCGCACCGCAGCCGGGAAGGGAGCGCGCGAACGTGTTACGCGGTAGCCATGATAGTTGGCGATGGTGACGTTTTTTGAGAAGTCGATTTCGAGCGAGAGAGCTTCGGGGCTTTCGCCGGCTTCTTCTTCGGTTTGCGGCGCATTTACGTCCCAGTTTTCAACGTGGTCGAACTTGATCTCATTGCGGAGGTGATGCTCGTTCGAGAGCTCGTAGACGTGGCCAGGCGTGGTGGTGTTTGAGACGAGGAAGCCGGTCTGCGCGAAGGTGTTCGGTGTCCATATGTCGGCGAAGGTTCCGCCGCCGCCATCGGTGATCCAGAGGCTTGGGTACTGGCCGTCCCAGCGCTTGCGCAGGTCGGAGTCGGCGGTGTGGTTGTTGTTGTATGGGTTGGTCCCGCTGCCGTGGCCGCCGAGAAAGCGCCCATCGTCTATAAGCGAGCTTTCGCCCGCCTTCCACAGCAGCGCCACCGCGCGCGGGTTGATGCCCCCGGCGAAGATGCCGAATCCGGAGACGATGTTAGAACCGCCGGCAGGCGCGGAGAGCACCGCTTTGGGCGAGCCTACGCTCTGGTATCCGGGTGTTTCGTCGAGCAGATCGAATTGCGTCAACGTGGGGTGGAGGCCGATGAGCACCGTATCCGGCCTGAGCTCAAGGGTGTCGCGCACGACATAGTGGCCGCTGGGAAAGTAGAGCGTGCGATGGGAGTGGATGGCGTTGCGAATGGCGGCAGTGTCGTCAGTGACGCCGTCGCCCTTTACACCGAGCGAGTGCACGTTGACCCATTCAGAGGTGGGCGGAAGCGCCGGAATCGCGGGCGGCAGCGGCGCCGGCATTGTGCTGAGCTCGGCAGCCTCGTAGCGCATGCCCATGGCGCCCATGCGGCCTTCGCCGGGAACGATGAGACCGAAGTTGAAGTTGCGGACATGGTAAATCGCGCCTTTGCCCGGAATCTTTCTGCCGCTTGCGCGCAGCAGCGCGAAGACAGGCACGTTGCGCAGCGCGGCGGATTCAAAGCCGACTTCAGTGAGCGGGTTTTTCTCATTGCTGATGATGATGGCCTGGCCAGAGATATCTTCGAAGCGGCAGTCCTTTGCCCACAGCTCGTCGGAGTATTCGGGATCGATGTCGATCGCCGTAGGCGTGTTGCGGAAGCTGTCGCGGATGAGTGTGAGCCCCACCTCATGTTCTCGTATGGCCGATTCGCGCTGGCCGTCGAAGGCGGAATCAATGAGGGTGAACTGCCAGGCAGGCGAGGTTTTTTCGGTGAGAATGCCGTAGCGGCCGCCGTAGAAACGAAGATCTTCGGCCTCGTTGCCGACCTGGTAGAGGGCGGCGAGACCCGAGCCCATGTGGAAGTCCATGTGGCTGAGATAGGAGTGCTGCGCGACGTGAAAGCGGATGGCAACGGCAGCCGGATTGCCGGCGCCGACTTCGAAGTCGATGTTGCTCATAGCCGAATAAAAGGTGTTGGGATTGGCGTCGGCGATGGAGTCATTGGGCGGCACGGTTCCGGGTGGCGGAAAGGGAACACGGCCCGGCGCATGACGAAAGCCGGTGAAGATGACCATGACTCCCATGCCCTGCTGGAATCCCGGCGTGTTGTCGCCGAGAACAAAGACGGGGCGGGTGGGACC
>JBATYG010000450.1:0-3015 GCA_049673945.1 Occallatibacter sp. | reverse complement strand
GACCCTATTCGGGCATTCCAGAAGGATGCCCGAATGGTTGTAGCAGTAGGCGTGATTCGGACTACTCTTCCTCTTCCTCCACGGGGCGCTTGGCGTTCGCGAGGATCTTTTCGGCTACCTGCTGCGGGACGACCTCGTAGTGGTTGACCTCCATCCGGTAGCTGCCCTTGCCCTGCGTCATTGAGGTGAGGTGCGTGCCGTAGGTGAGCATCTCGGCCATGGGGACTTCGGCGTTGATCACCGTCGTGCGCCCCTTCGACTCCATGCCCTGCACGCGGCCGCGCCGGCTGTTGAGATCGCCCATCAGCGTGCCCGCAAACTCATCGGGCGCTTCGATCTCGACTTTCATCACCGGCTCAAGAAGACAGGGCTTCGCCTGCTCCATGCATTTGCGGAAGGCGAGGCGGCCGGCCATCTTGAATGACATTTCGTTCGAGTCAACGTCGTGATAGCTGCCGTCGTAGACCGTTACCTTGAAGTCCACGACGGGATAGCCGGCGAGATAACCGCGCGCTGCCGACTCGACGATGCCTTTTTCAACCGCAGGAATGAACTGCCGCGGAATGGATCCGCCGAAGACCTCGTTGGCGAACTCGAAGCCACCGCCGCGGGGCAAAGGCTCCATGCGGATCTTGCAGTCGCCAAACTGGCCGTGCCCACCGGTCTGTTTTTTGTGCCGGCCCTGCGCGTCGCTGAGCCCGCGAATGGTTTCGCGATAAGGCACCTTTGGCGCCTTGAGCGTGACCTCGGCGTGGTAGCGCTTTTTGAGGCGGCTCACGATGGCTTCGATGTGCGGCTGGCCGGCGCCGGCGATGAGGAACTCATTGGTCTGCGGGTCGCGATAGAAGCGAATCAGCAGGTCTTCTTCCATGAGCTTGTGAATGGCGGGCGCGAGCTTGTCTTCATCGGCGCGGGTTTTGGGCTCGATCGCATAGGTCATCGCCGGCTCAGGCAGCGCGGCAAGGTCGATCTGAATTTCGCCGCCCTTCTGCCCCAGTGTGTCACCGGTAAAGGTGTCGCGCAGCTTGGCCACGGCACCCAGGTCGCCGGCGTGCAGCTCGGCCACTTCAACCGCCTTGCGGCCCTGCATGATGCTCAGGTGCGAGAACCGCTCCTGGCCGCGGCGCGTGTAGTTCTCGAGCGTTGCGTCGCTCTTGACCACGCCGCTCACTACCTTGAAAAAGCTGATGCGTCCGGCAAAGGGATCGGTCATGGTTTTGAAGACAACGACCGCGGCGGGCTCGCCGTCATCCACCTTGCGGAAAGAGACGCCGGAGGTGGCTACGCCGCCATCGCCGTTGGCCGCAACGGCCTGCAGCGCCGGAGACTTCGCGGCGATGGGCGCGCGCTCGATGGGCGCCGGCGCGTAGACCTTGAAGAAGTCGAGAAGATGATCGGACGCGACGTTGGTTGCGCCGCTGAGGAAGAGTACGGGGAAGATGCGGTCTTCGCGGATGGCCTCATGCAGCGCGGTGATCAGATGTTGCTCGGGAATGGTGCCTTCGGCGAAGAACTCTTCCATCAGCTCGTCTTTGCCCTCGGCCACGAGCTCGACGAGTGCTTCGTGCGCGGCCTTCGCGGCCGAGGTGAGCGACGCGGGAATCTCGCCGATCCTGCCGCGGCCATCGCCATTCGCCGCGTAGTAGAAGGCTTCCATCGTCACCAGGTCGACAACGCCCTGAAAGCCATTGGCGTCGGAGATGGGCAACTGTACCGGCACGCACTCGCGGCCCCAGCGCTCGTGCAATCCATCAATCAGCGCGCTCAAACCACCGGGGCCACCTGCCTTGGGGTGGTCCATCTGGTTGACGACGACGATGCGCGGAAGGTTGGCTTCTTCAGCGTATCGCCACACGCGTTCGGTTACGGCTTCGACGCCGTTCTGCGCATTGACCACGATGGCGGCGGCCTCAACAGGCAGCAGCGCGGCCCGCGCCTCATGGGTGAACATGTGAAAGCCGGGTGTGTCGACGAGGTTGATCTTGGTGCCCTGCCACTCAGCAAAGGCGACGGCATTCTGCATCGTGGTCCGGCGGGCTACTTCTTCTTCGTCATACGCGGTCACGGCGGAACCATCTTCGACGCGGCCCTGGGTCGGTGTGGCTTTTGCGGCATGCAGCAGGGCGGCAATCAACGTGGTTTTGCCGCTGTGCGCATGCCCCATTACAGCTACGTTGCGGATCTCACTTCCCTGGTACGTTTTCATGGGTTTCTCCTATGCGGTGCGATGGCGAAGGGGACCGGAGAGTAAAGCCTGAAGATCGGCGGGCTTGTGGAGAATGATGGCGGCACAGGGAGATCATCGAGGCGTCCGAAGGGGCGTCAAGGTCTCCGGATTGCCGGGCTCGAGGGCCCGGTCTGCCGTCTTCCTCATCCATGCGGAGAGTCTCCGGCAGGCGCCGGGCAGAGGAATGCAACGTGAATCTGCCGGGCGTCTTCCTTTAAGGATTCGGATGCTATCACACAGGGAGTGGGGCCGTCCTGTGCTACTGGCCCAAGGCGCCGATGGAGTCAGCGAAGGCAGAGTAGGCAGCGCGGGCTACCAGTGGAGAACGGGCAGAAGGCTTGAATGGTCGTCGCTCCAGACGCGCAGGCCTGCCGTCGATTCGGGAGTGCGCGCACGCGGGGCGATTTCCGGCTTGCTGAAGAATGCGGCGTTGCCGCTAACCAGCATCCATGATGAGCTGAACTCGCCGAGCTCGTCGTTGGGGCCGTTGGTGACGCGCATCGCGATCATGCCCGCGTCTTTGGCCAGCAAGGCGATGGGTGCTTCCAGGTCCACGTGCTTGTTCGAGATGTGGAAGGCGATGATACCTCCGGGAGCGAGATTTCTGCGATAGAGCGCCAGCGCCTGAGTGGTGAGCAGATGCAGAGGGATGGCGTCGCCCGAGAAAGCATCGACCACGAGCACGTCGAAGTGCTGTGACTGCTCGCGCGCGAGAGAGAGGCGTCCGTCGCCATCGATGACGTGAATCTGTGCGCCGGAATCGCGCAGATAGGTGAAGACGTTGGTCG
>JBATYG010000449.1:0-3323 GCA_049673945.1 Occallatibacter sp. | reverse complement strand
ATCGAGATAGGCCATGCGAAGCTGCAGCCAGGTGGTGAGGTACTGGACTTCACCATCGTAGGAGCCGGCGGCTTCCGGATTGGGCCACACCTCGATTCCCTGCATGGGCCAGCGGCCGAAGTTGTTCGCCTGGGATTGCTCGAGCGTTGCAGCCTGCGTGGGAATCGACGCGAGCCACGTGGAGAAGACGCCGTTGTTCTTGAGCGCGTTCCATTGCGTGGCGACGTCGGCCTTGAACGCGGGATCTTTGAACCATTGCGTGTACCAGGCCGATTGTGTCTGGCCCCAGGGAACGGTGGGATCGGAGATGGGCGCGTAGTTCACGTTGCCGGAACTGATGTCGAAGTCCCAGATGGGCCCCATGTAGAGGAGCGGATTGTCGATGGCTTTGTAGAGGTAGTCGCTGCTGTAGAAGTCGCCGCCATCGACGTTGCCCATGAGGTCATTGACGATGTAGAAGTTGACGGCGGAGGCTTCGTCGAAATAGGCGCGCCAGCCGAGGGTTGGGTCAGTGAAGTTGCCCGAGAAAAGCGCGGTCTCGGCGGTATCGACGTAATTGGAGATGTAGGCGGTCTGCTGGGGGACTTCGGGGTCGGGAGTGAAATCCGGATCGATCAGTCCAATTGGAAGTCCCACAGGCGTGGTAAAGACGAAGGCTTCGTCCTCATGGTGGTCGATTTCGAGAAGATAGCCGCCGGTGATGTCGTCCGTGGTGTCGCTCTCTGTGAGTTCGGTGATGTTGAGGCGGTGGCTGTCGACTTTGACCTCCTCGATGATCTGGTAATCGCCCTGGTATGCGCCGTTGATATAGAGCTCAACGAAGAGAGAATGCGGAGCCCAGGGCATCAGGGTGCTGGTGCCGCTGGGCGAAGGCGAGCCGGCGGGCGAGTCGAGGTAACCGTTGCCAATGGGAATGGCGTTGGCGAGAGCCGACGCGGTCCAGTCGCGGAGGAGGGTCTTATCGTCGTAGTTGGCGAGCAGATCATAGCTCTTGCTCTTGTCGCAGACAGCGCTTCCCTTGCTGGTGACATAGGGGCAGACGAGACCCATTGTGCCGAGCAGATCGAGACTGGTATTGAGCTTGACGTGGTAGGGAACCTTGGGCATGGCCGCGGTGGTATGGCCATGCACATGAAAGGCAGCGGTGTTGTCTGTATCGCTGGAATTGGGGAGATAGGAGGTCTGCCCGTCGGCGGAGGTGATGGTGATGGTGCCGGAAACATCCGTGGTCCCGCTGACGATGGGGACACCGCTGGTGTTGATGTTGACGATGGGGAGATTGATGCTGGCGGGAACAAACGATGGGTTGGAAATGGAGATGGTGAGCGCGAAGGCTGCTGTGGCTTGTGTGGCACCGCTCACGGCAACGATGGTGGGCGCGGCGGTCCATTGCACGACTTTGGAAGCTTGGGTGGGAAAGCCTTCCTGACCGGCGGCGCGAGAGGCGTTGAGCTGAATCGTGGCGGCGCCGTCTGCCGTTACCGTGGCCGGGGTGGCGGTGACACCGGTGGGAAGCCCGGTGAAGGTGACGGTGACGGGCTGGCCCGCCTGCGTGCCGGTGACAGAGACGATAACGGGAATGTTCTGCTGGCCGGGATAGATGGTGAGAGCGGCAGGGCTGGGCGAAACGGTCAAGGTCTGTCCGGCGGCGGCGACACTGAGGCAGATTGCCGCACAGAAGGCGGACAGGAGTGATACCCAGAGATTCCGGTTGCAGATCATACGTTGTTGCCAGACCTTTCGCTGAGAGGCAAGCCTCGTTCTTCGATCGATGGCGACTCGGCGGCGAGAAATGACCTGGATCGAGACTGCTAAGAGTCTATGCCAGCAGGAGAAAGGTTTGCCGGCTTCTGAAGGAATCGGATCGCGCTTCTTTTGTAACCCGCGTTTGTAACTACCGGCACCGTTTTGTAACCACGGGACCATGCACGGGATCATGGCGGGCGCGGGCCAGTTATTGTTTGCGCGGGTTAATTTCTCAATCAAATAGACGGGCAAATAGACGGGCGAGATGGCACGGGGCGCTGCGGGCGCTGAATTCCCGGCAGCACCCGTGAGGCGCGATGAAAAGGCTGCGGCTACTGAACCTGCAGATTGATGGTGCTCTGCGTGGTTAAAGAGCCTGACGTTGCGGTGATGGTGATGACGTAGGCGCCTGGCGAGGTGCCGGGATTGGTGATCTGACCGGTCTTGGCGGCCTGCAGTTTGTCTCCGCAGCCAGCGAGCCCGCCGGTCAAAGCGAGCATGAGGATCACCGCGCCCAGGAGTGTGGTCCATTTGCGGCGTCGCACGCGAAAACCGAGCAAGAGCACGCCCGCCAGGGCAAGACCGCCGGCGCCGATGATGCCTTTGCGCGCAGGTGAGGCATCGGCAAGCACCGGGCCGAAGGAGGTAACAGCGAGCGTCGCGCTGGCCGGGCCGCCCGTGACGCCGACGGGATTGGCGGAGGTGAAGCTGAGAACAGGCATTTCCGTCGCGCCGGCGGGAGTATTCGTAATAACCGCGCTGAGGGTGACTGAGCCGATAAAGCCTCCAGCGGGCGTGACAGTGACGGTAGAGGTGTTGCCGGTGGTGGCGCCGGCTTGTATGGAGACGTTTGTTCCGCTGACGGAAATGGAGGCCGGAATGGATACGGCGACGGAGATGACGGCGCTGGAAGCCGCATTGCCCGCGTCCCCGGAGTAAGTGGCGGTGATGGTGTGCGTACCGCTGGTTGCGAAGTTGAGGCTGGCGGAAGCAGTCTGGTTGGCGGCGAGGGGTGCAGTGGTTCCTGCGCCGTTATCGATTGCGAAGGTGACGGTGCCGGTGGGAACGGAGCCGCTCTGGCCGGGGATGACCGAGGCCGTGAATGCCTGGGTGGCTCCGTTGATCGTTACGGGGCCGCTGAGACTGAGGACGGTGGCGGAGAGAGGGGCGGCGACGGTGATGGATGAGGGCGATGAGGCAGAGAGCGCATTGTTGGCGTCGCCGTTGTAGGCGGCGATGATGGAGTCGACGCCGGTGGGAAGCGCGGTGGTGGAGAAGGTGGCGATGCCGCCTGCGCCGAGAGTCGCGCTGCCAAGCGGGATGCCGTTGGAAAGGAATGTGACCATCCCCGTTGGGGACGATCCGGCGGTGACCTGCACGGAGAAGGTGGCGGAGGCTCCATGAGCAAGGCTCGCGGCAGAGAGAGATAGCGTCGTTGCCGTGGCGGTCCTGTTGTTGAAGAGCGAATCGAGATAGGCCATGCGAAGCTGCAGCCAGGTGGTGAGGTACTGGACTTCACCATCGTAGGAGCCGGCGGCTTCCGGATTGGGCCACACCTCGATTCCCTGCATGGGCCA
>JBATYG010000448.1:0-8700 GCA_049673945.1 Occallatibacter sp. | reverse complement strand
TAAAAGACGCGGGCACGCCGCAGCAGACGAAGCAGGTCACGCTGAATCTCACCATCGCTCCTTCCGGCATTACCGTTTCGCTCTCGCCGAGGCGTGCGGGTATCGTCACCGGGCAGACGCTCGCGGTGACCGCGACCGTCAATGACAGCGCGGGCGTGAACAGCGCAGGCGTGAGCTGGTCGGCGATCGCGGGCAGCGGAACAAGCTGCAGCGGACCCGGCTGCGGCACCTTCTCCTCCGCCAAAACCCTGAGTGGCGTCGCCGTCACCTACACCGCTCCCGCCACGGCTGGTGTCTACGCGATCACCGCCACGAGCGTGACTGACCCCGGCCAGTCCGCCTCCATCACCCTTGGCGCGACTGACCTCGCGGGCGTCGCCACCTTCCACAACGATCTCTCGCGCAACGGCGCCAACACGCAGGAGTATGCGCTCACGCCCTCCAATGTGAACGCCACCAGCTTTGGGAAGCTTTTCTCCTGCACGGTAGATAGCACCATCTACGCGCAGCCGCTCTGGGTCCCCAATGTCACTATCTCTGGCGCGAAACACAACGTGATCTTCGTCGCCACTCAGAACGACAGCATCTACGCCTTCGACGCGGATACAAATACCAGCCCTTGCACGCCGCTGTGGAAGGCCAGCCTGCTCGACTCGGCGCACGGCGCCGGCGCGGGCGAAGTCTGCGTGCCCTCCGGGGCTACCAGCAACTATGTCGGCAAGGGCCTGGGCGATATCACCCCCGAGGTTGGCGTGCTCGGCACGCCGGTTATCGATCTCTCGACCGGCACCCTCTACGCGGTCTCGAAGACCATGGTCACCAGCGGCCCCACCTTCTACCAGCGCCTCCACGCCCTCGACATCACGACCGGCAACGAGAAGTTCTCAGGCCCACAGACGATTACCGCTACTTATCCCGGAAGCGGCGACGGCGGCACCACGACGACCTTCAATTCGCGCACTGAAAATCAGCGAGCCGGCCTTGCGCTGGTCAACAATGTCGTCTACATCGCGTGGGGCTCTCACGAGGACTACATGCCCTACTACGGCTGGGTGATCGGCTATAACGCGGGCGACGTGGCGGAGCAGGTTGCCGCCCTGAACATCTCCCCCAACACAGGCTCGAGCGGTATCTGGATGGCCGGAGGCGCGCCGGCCGCCGACGCGTCGGGGAACCTGTACATGCTCTCCGGCAACGGCGCCTTTGACGCTACCAGCTCTTCGGCGCCCAACAACGACTACGGCGACTCATTTCTCAAGGTGACCACCGCGGGCTCGTCTCTGGGCGTCAGCCAGTACTTCACACCCTCGGATGAGCAGACGGATGAGAGCCAGGACGGCGACTTCGGCTCGGGCGGCGCAACGGTGCTCATCGACCTGCCGGCGCACGGCAGCAACCCGACGCACCTGGTGCTCGGCGGCGGCAAGGACCACGGCATGTACGTGCTCAACCGCGACGCGCTGGGGGGTCTTGGCGATTCCAACGCCTGGCAGCTGATCACGATGCCCGGCGGCATCTTTTCGACCGGAGCCTTCTGGAACTCGACCTTCTACATTGCCAGCGCGCAGGGCGCGATGCAGGCCTACACACTCGATCCGGACACGGCCCGATTCACTCTGGCGCCGAACGCCAGCTCAACCATCTTTGGATGGCCGGGCATCTCGCCCTCCGTCTCCTCGATGCCCGACAACAGCAACGGCATTGTGTGGGGCATCGAAACCACTCTCTATTGCACGCCGCAGTCGACCGGATGCTCGGCGGCCATCCTCCACGCATTCGACGCGGGCAATCTCTCGACCGAGCTCTGGAACAGCAGCCAGGGCACAGGCAACACCGCGGGCAACGCGGTCAAGTTCACCGTGCCCACCGTGGCCAACGGGAAAGTCTACGTGGGCACGCGCGGCAACAACACCGGCGGCGCCGACTCCTCGACCTCGACGCCCGGCGAATTGGATGTCTACGGCCTGCTGCCGAACTGAACATCGGCGGCGGGGGCTCGTTCGTTGCTCAGAGCAACGAGTGGGGCGTAGGCTGATTCGGATGAAGCTTGTCGCCTCACTGGGGAAGATTCAGCGGGCCCTCGCCGAAACGCAGACGCCCGCGGTCCGCATCGAGCGCATTACAAAGCCGAGCCGTGAGGCGCTCGACCTTCTCGAGGAGTATTACAGCGCCGTGCATGTGGTGCGGCGCGACACACCGGCGGCTCTCAGGAAAATCCTCAACGAGCCGGGCTCGGGCATGTGGCTTGCGTGGCTGGGCGATGCGGTTGCCGGCTGCGTGGTGCTGCGGCCTCTGGCCGGGATGCGCGGCGCGGGTGAGTGCAAGCGCCTCTATGTGCGTCCGCAGGCACGCGGCCATCACATTGCGGAGCGGCTCATGGACGCTCTTGAAGAGTTCGCCCAGGGACTCGGCATGCGGTGGATTTACCTCGACACCCACGACGGCCTGAAGGCGGCCATCGCGCTTTACCGGAAGCGCGGCTACGCGCGGTGCCCGCGCTACAACGACAATCCACAGGCGACGCTGTTCCTGCGCAGAAAAATCTCGTAGGGTGGTTTGTTCTCGACCGGCAGCGCCCGCGTATTATGTGCGTAATGCATCTCGAAGACATCCAAGCGGCACTGCGCGACGCCGGCATTGATGGCTGGCTCTTCTACGACCATCACCATCGCGATCCCATCGGCGAGCGCATCCTCGGACTCGACCCGAAGGCGCACGTCACGCGGCGCTGGTACTACTATGTTCCCGCAGAGGGGGAGCCGCGCAAGCTCGTCCACCGCATTGAGCAGTCGCGGCTCGACACGCTGCCCGGAACGAAAGGCGAGTACTCAAGCTGGCAGGAACTGGCCGTGGGGCTCGATGCCATGCTTGGCGACGCGCGCCGCATCGCCATGCAGTACTCGCCCGGCAACGCGATCATGTATGTTTCGATGGTCGACGCGGGCACGGTCGAATTTCTGCGCAGCCTGGGCAAGATTATCGTGAGCTCGGCGGACATGGTGAGCCGCTTTGAAGCGGTGATGAGCGCCGAACAGATCGCGTCGCACACGGTCGCGCAACAGGCGATCGACAAGATCCTGGCCGAAGGCTGGAAGGAGATTGCGCGCCGCATCCGCCCGGCGAAGGGCGCGAAGGGCAGCGCCGCCTACACCGAGTTCGATCACATGCAGTGGCTCGCCAACGCGATGCGCCGCGAAAATCTTACCTGGGAGAACGGGCCCAACGTGAGCGTGAACGCCAACAGCTCCGACTCGCACTACGAGCCGACCGCGGAGAAGTGCCGGCCGATCAAGGACGGCGATTTCATGCTTGTCGATCTCTGGGCGCGCGTCGATCAGCCGGAAAGCCTGCACTACGACATTACCTGGACGGGCGTGGTGGGCCGCGAGCCCACCGAGCGCGAGCAGAGTGTGTTTACCACCGTGCGCAATGCGCGCGACGCGGCGATTGCAGTGATTGAGCAGGCCTTTGCCGAAGGCCGCCCCATTATGGGCTTCGAGGCCGACGACGCCGCGCGGGGGGTGATTCGCGCGGCGGGGTTTGGTGCGTACTTTACGCATCGCACCGGGCACAACATCGCGCGCGAACTGCACGGCTCGGGCGCGCACCTCGACAATCTCGAAACCCACGACGAGCGCAGGATTCTGCCTCAGACCTGCTTTTCGGTCGAGCCGGGGATTTATCTGCCGGAGTTTGGGGTGCGCAGCGAAGTGAACATGATCACGTCGGAGAGGAAGGCGTGGGTGACGGGCAAGATGCAGACGGAGCTGGTGAGGATCTGACGAGATGGCCACGCTGAGGAAGATCGGCGGGAAAGAGTTCATCATCGGTCGTGTTCTTGATCAGTCGAAGCAGGACGGAATCTCGTTGACAGAGATCGAAGAGCAGATGCTGCGCTTTGCCGAAGAACGGGCCAGCAAGAAAGATATGGAAGCTGCGGCGATCTTTGAACGGGAATACGATGGCGAGGAATACGAGCGGAAGGTAGCTGGCCTTTTGCGCCGCGCCTATGACAGCGATAAGGCCGCAGGTAAGCAGGATGAGTGGGAAACGGCGCTGATGGATCTTGGCGGTGAGGATATGTATCTCAAGGTCCTGCTCAATCGCGCCCACATCCACGATTCATTTGCTGCCAAAGGTAAATGGTGGGTGTTGTTGGGCGCAGCTCCTCATGTTCTGATCGTCGGCCTGGCTGTCCTGCTTGCATTTACACCGGTCGGGACCAGGCTACTCCCAAACGAAACAGCGCGGCTCGCAATCTATGTGCTCGCGATGATCTTCCTCCTTGTGAGTGTCGGTCGCACCCGTAAGATTGACTGACATCTCGACAAGTGCGCGTCCTTTGGCTGATACTTGCCGTCTCAGCAAACAGGAGATTGCCAGCCTATGTGCGATGACTTCATTCACCAGGGATTGACCCACGATCCTACTGTTTCGCGGCGCGCCTTCGTCGTGTCGACCGCAGCCACGGCGGTTGCGCTTTCGGCGCCGGCCGTTGCCGCTGCCCAGGCTAACGTGGTTGAGAAGGATGTGAACGTGCCGATGGCTTCGGGGGTCTCGGATTCGGCGCTGTTCTATCCGGAGGGCAAAGGGCCGTGGCCGGCGGTGCTGGTATGGACCGACATTCTCGGACTGCGGCCGGTCTTTCGCGAAATGGGCCGCCGGCTCGCCGCGGAAGGCTACGTCGTGCTGGTGCCGAATCCCTTCTACCGCAGCGCCAAGGCTCCGGTTGTCGATGGCTCGTTCGACTTCAGCAAGCCGGAGGACCGCGCCAAGGTGATGCCCCTGGCTGCCGCGCTGACCGCCGATACGAACATCAGCGACGCGAAGGCGTATACGACCTTCCTCGATCAGCAGCCGCAGACCGACAAGAGCAAAAAGATGGGCGTGCAGGGCTACTGCATGGGTGGTCCGCCGACCTTTCGCACCGCGGCCGTGCGCGCGGACCGCATCGGCGCGGCGGCAACGTTTCACGGGGGCGGCCTGGTGACGGACAAGCCCGACAGTCCGCACCTGATGATTCCGCAGATGAAGGCGGAAGTGCTCTGCTGCATCGCGGACAACGACGACAAGCGCGACCCCGCGGCAAAAGACACGCTCAAGCAGGCCTTCGCCTCCGCGCATCTGAAGGCCACCGTCGAAGTTTTCGAGGGCTGCAACCACGGGTGGACCGTGCGCGGAAGCCAGGTCTACAACGAGGCCGGCGCAGAACGCGCGTGGGGATATCTGACGGCGCTCTACAAGCGCAATCTCAGCTAGGGAAGGGTTGCGGCGTATATCCGCTCGCAACGCCGCTCGTCCCTAATATGTCGATAAGCCCTAGCCCGGGGGCCACGCGAGCGCGCGGCCGCCGAGCAGGTGAACGTGCAGGTGATCGACAGTCTGGCCGCCATCGGGCCCGGTATTGATGACCACGCGATAGCCCTTGCCGAGCCCCTTGCTGCGCGCGATCTCAGCGGCAACCCACAAGAGATGCCCGAGCAGGGCCGGATGATCGGCGCCCGCTTCGGAGAGCGACGCGATATGCTCGCGCGGCACCACCAGGACATGGGTAGGCGCCTGCGGAGTGATGTCGGCAAACGCGTAGCAACGCTCGTCCTGGTAAACCGCCGCCGACGGAATGCTTCCATCAACGATTCTGCAGAAAAGGCAGCTCATGACGCCCCCAGTCTACAGGACGCGGCGCTGAAGGAAGGCGCGGCGACGGCTGCGGGATCAGACGCCGTCGTCAAACTTGACCGCGTCCATCATCTCTTTGCCGATTCTCCACGAGGCGTCCCACTCGGCGGCGGGGCTCTCAAAGATCAGCAGATACAGGGTGTCGGTTTTGGTGTTCGCGACAGCCAGCGCGTGCATCACGACCGTGCCCGAGCCGTTGGTATCGCGCACTTCGCAGCCGAACTCCTGCAACTGACCGACCTGCTCGATCGAAGTCTTCTGCCCGTGCGCCGCAGCCACGCGGTCAATCAGCGCTTTGCCCCGCTCGACTGCCAGGCCTTCTCCCAGGCGCGGAAAGACGTTCACGGTCAAGCCGGTCTCAAAGGCACCCGCCTTGTCGATATCCTGCTCGGTCACGAAGTAGCCGAGAATGCCGCCCTTCTGTTCCTGTTTGAAGAACCAGCCCTCGGGGCGCAGAAGGGCCGACTTTACGTCGGGAATCTGCTGCCACGCAAACCCGGCCGGCGGGCTGGGCAAGTTTGCCGCATGTACGGTTGAAGCAATAGCAATAAACGCCAGCAGGAGGCGCGCAGAACTCTTCATGAACAACAACTCCAAAGATGAAATGGCTGCGCAACTTCTGTGTCGTTCGAATCCCGTGGCTACGGCGGCGGCATCAGCGTGCGACGACGCGGCTCGGTGACCGGAGCGGTAGAAAAAACTCAGAAAATTGCTGAAGCTTGCCCGCATCATAGCAGCGGGAAGGGCAGCGGGAAAGCCGGCGCGCGCGCTTCTCTCTGGAGTGCCCATACGCAGGTCACGTCGCAAGAAGTCGGCTTTTTCCGAGCACGTTCCCGCGCATTTCCTGTTCCTGGGCGCAACCCAAACGAACGACAGCGATTCTGTTCTAGCCGGACGAAATGCACACTTCAGCGGGCGCTCTTCAGCTCGTGTGATCGAGAATGATCTTCCATCCGTGCGGCCCCTTGCGCCACACCAGCGAGAACACGCCGGTCTTCTCGGCGCTGTCGCGGGTCACGAGGTGGTAGCGTCCGGTTGCGAGCGCGATCTCCGTTTTGCCGCAGGCGGCGGGAATCATGCGCACGTCAAGATCGCTGAAGCTCAGCTTGCCCATCTTCTCCGGCGTCGAATAGGTTTCTATGTAACGCTGCCGGATAGGCTTATACCCCTTGCGCAGATTCATTCCGATAAAGGTCGTCTGCTCGGAATCCTCATACGCCTGCATAAAGCCGTCGATGTCGGCATTGTTCCAGGCTCCCGCCTGCGCCGTAATTGCGGACCGGATCGCCGCTTCATCGTCATTTGCCGATTGCGCTTTCGCCAAAGTCACAGTCAGCATCAAAGCAAGCAAGGGAAGTACCCATCTTCTCTTCATGACCGTCTCCACGCTGGAATCCAGCGACCAGCTTACAACGGTTTGAGCAATAAACCGGGTCCCAAAATCGCTGGTCACCGTTGATTTAGGCGGATGCACCGGTCCTTCCCGGCATCTGCTGACACCGGCTCCCGAACGCAAGACCTCGCTTGCCCTTGAAATCAGCTCGATCGTCTGGGCGGTGCGGTGCGCAAGCGCGCTGCTCAGAAGCGAACAGACACGCCCTTCTCGCACATATCGCAGAGCACTGAGAGCAGGTTGGTGATGCCGAGGATCTGGCGGATGCGCGGCGCAAGATTGACGAGCTGAAGAGAGCTGCCGGCCGACCTGGCTGAGACGTAGAGGCGGACGCAGGTGCCCACACCCATCGAATCCATGTGGGTGAGGCCAGTGAGATCGACCACAACCTGGCTGCTGCCGGGGAGCAGCTCTTTGACCGCGCGGTAGAAATTATCGGTGACTCCGGCAACGAGCCTGCCCTGGCAACGGATGATGACGACGTCGCCCTTGCGCTCCGTTTCGAAACTGAAAGGGTTCTGGCTGGCGTGAGCGGACATAACTGCGCCTCCTCAGCGGTCTTTCATTGTGGCCCCGCGAAGCCTGCCCATGATAGCCCCGCCTCGAGAGCTGAGGCCAGCCTTTTTCATGCCCGCAGCGCCCCGGCGATCCTACCTGTAAGTAAATTGATACAGGTGCGCGACCCTCCGGTTTGCCGTAGAATCCGATTCCACAAGGAGCGTGCCCATGCGTGTATCTCTTCCCCACCTCTGCCTCACCGCTAGTTTCTTCGTGCTCACCCTGTCAGCCCCAGCCTTCGCGCAGCAGCATCCTGAGATGGCTCCCCAGTCGTTCACCGGTGTCGCCATGGGTACTGGCGGCTCGGTTGGCGGCAGAAGCGTGCCCTTCGATTTCCGCATCACCAGCTACACCACAGACCAAGAACTGCAAGGTTACGCCGACTTGCTCAAGGACAAGGGGCAGGGCCCGCTTGTCAGCGTGCTCCAGAAGCAGGATCGCGGCCGCATCCAGCCGGTGGGATCCGTTGGCAACCAAATCGCCGTTGCACGCAGGCACCAGGAAGGCCCCAACACGATCATCACCATCGTCACGGCGCGCCAGATGTCCATGGGCGAACTCCGCAACAACGGCCGCTCAGTCAACTATCCCTTCAGCTACCTGAGGGTCACTCTCGACGCAGAGGGCAAGGGAACGGGCCAGTTCATCCTGGCCGCCAAGGTGCGCTTCGACCAGAAAAGCGGCAAATATGAGCTCGAGAGCTTTGGGAACCAATACATGAAGGCCGCGAACGTGCGGCCCAACAACTGAGGGGGCATCGTTGGCCAAGCCTCGCCGCTGAACGGGCGAACGAATCGCGGTTTTGTGGGGATTGACACATTGCGGAAACGCAGATCCTTCGCTTACCACCCCCGGGCTGAAGAAAGCGCCCGAGGGCCCGTTCTTCACCCCAGCGACGAGGACCTGTCGCTGGGGGCCCGGTTCGTTTCCGATGCGCGCGGCCAGAGAAGAAGAGGCGATATCCACTCCACAAATGATTCGGGTCACGGTAACCTGCCTTGTATGTGCGATGGAACGTCTTGCGACTGTTCGGTCGTGCGTGACTTGGGCAGCGGTCCCTGGGCTGAGCG
>JBATYG010000447.1:0-3052 GCA_049673945.1 Occallatibacter sp. | reverse complement strand
ATCGTACCTAGCCCCAAAGTTATCAAGGCCACTTTCGCTATCCCGTTCTTTGCCGGTGAATTTGTGGGTGTCGATGTCGGTGTCGGTGGAGATCAGTTCGCCGTAAGGAAGATAATCGAGATTCTGGACGACGGCTTGGTTGAGGCCAGTGAGCAGGCGAGTGGAGCCGAGGTGGTCGCCGTGGACAAAGTAGGTGGTGGAGTTCTTGTATTCGGCTACGAAATTGCCCGAAAGGAAAATGTATTCGGCCGCTGGTCCCGTATACCCGGCGCAGTTGGTGCACCACTCTGTGACCACGTTTCCAGCGGGGTCGTGAAGGTAACTTATAGAGGTTGGCCCGACCTGCTTTACCGTGCGATGACCGAGCGCGTCGTAGAGGTATTTAGTTCGAGTCCGGAGCTCAGTCACGGTACCAGCCTCAGTCGATCGACTATTCCGACAAGCGGTTTTGGTGGTCCGCACGAGGCTAGCATTGGCCCAGATACTACTCTTCGATCACCAGAGTGCCAAGTACCAAAGTTGTTTGTTGTGTTGAAGGATCCGTCCTGACAGGGAAATCCTTCACCGAAGATTCAGTGTGCTTCGAACGATCCGTTGTCGGAGGTTAGGAGGAGAGCGGATAGCTAGCTATCCGGCGCCAAAAATCGGCCGCGGCCTTTGAAACGGCAATGGTCCGACGGCAATCAGGTGCTTCACGGTATCGAGCAACTTGCTGATGGGATGACGTGCGGCTGCGGCGCGGAGATCGTCCGCGGTGACATGCAAATAAATCTGGGTGCTGGTGATCAACCGATGACCAAGAAGATCGCGAATGGTCACGAGGCCAACGCCGGCGCGCACCAAGTGAGTGGCAAAGGTGTGCCTCATGCGATGAGGTGAGAGAGTGATGCCGACGCGACTGCGTTGTCCCCAGGTGCGCACGCGCTCATAGATACTGCCGCGGCCCAGCGAACGTCCGAAACGTGAGCGAAAAAAAGGTGTGGTCGGAAGAGCCGGCCCGCGAGCCTGTACATAGGTTCGCAGCACTTCGGCGAGTTGCGGGTTCAACGGAATCATGCGTTCATGACCACCCTTGCCTCGTACTCTGATGGTGAGTTGACTGAGATCGACTTGTCCGTTGCAGAGTGAAGAACATTCGGATGCACGGATGCCGGTGCCGTAGAGCAACGCCAGCAAGGCGCGATCCCTCAGGCCGATAACGGTATCTTCCTCAGGTTCGGTCAACAGTCGACTGACCTGTTCGGAGGAAAGCGCGACCGGCAGCTTTCGAGGTACGGCCTTGATCGATGGAAATCCGACCAAGGGGTTGGCCTTATGGTCGAGGTATCCCATGGCTACCATCGCGCAATAAAAACGGCGAAGGATAACCACAGCGCGATTTACGGATGAATCGCCGTTGCCGCGCACTTCGCGCAAATGTTGTAGATAGGCAAGTACATCCCGAGCGGTAATCTGATCCGGAGCAAGATCATCGCGCAGGACGCGCATCCATTCATGGAACTGCTTCAGGGCATCTTCATATGCCGACAGTGTGAGCGGCCGTAGACCTCTTGCGACGCAATGGGTGCGGATGTAGAGCTCGATCCAGAATGACCATTTCATGAGCGGCCTCCTATCGGCAGAGTGCGCACAGCGGCTTGTGGCCGTCCCGGTAAGACATGGAGATAGACGCCGGTCTCCTGAGGACTGCGATGGCCCATCAAGGAGGCAATGATGGCAAGATCGACGCCGCGATCCATCAAATGCGTGGCGAAGCTGTGTCGCAGGGTTCGCGGTGTGATGTCGGCGGACAAATCAGCTCGTGCCGCAGCGGAGCTGACAACCGTGCATACGTCCTTTACGCGCAGTCGCCGTTTACGAATGTTCGTCCGGAACAATGGGCCGCGTTTTCCGCGCTCCAGCAGATAGGCAAGTAGTTCCGTGAAGATGGCCTCTGGAATGGGAACCGCGCGCGGCCGGTCGCCCTTCGCTGTCAAGACCAGGAGTTCGTGGCGCTCACGATTTACATGCGCCACGTCAAGCGCACATAGTTCGTGAGTGCGTAACCCGCAGCCGTAGAGCAGCAAAACGATCAAGCGATCGCGTCGTGCAGACGGCCCGGGTGCTTCCGTGGCTTTTACAAGTCGTTCCGCTTCTTCTAAGCCCAGCGATCTTGGTTCCTCACGCCGCACGGTCTGCTGAAGGTTGAATCCATCGAGAACGTTGCGTTCCGTGCGGCCGCTGCGCCATGCATAATCGAGCAGCCCTCGCACGTGGCTCAGATACTTCGCCAAGCTGCTCTCGGTGCAGCCACACTGTCGCCCCGCTTCCAGCCAGTGCAAATAATCTTCCAGCTTGAGATGCCACAGCTCCACGCCTGGCCGCACTTTTTCAAGTCCCGAGATAGCGCGGCGCAAGGTGCAACGTACATCCACAATCGTGCGCGGTACCTTGCGTCCAATTTTATCGAGATAACCTAGATAGCCCTCGATCAGCGGGTCCATGGTGGCCGCTTTCTTCGTTGTTTTCATGCGATCCCCCTCCGTTCCGAGAGCCAATCGTTGATGGGATGAAGCATCATCGCGGCACGGCGCTGCGGATCGGCAATATGCGTGTAACGCACCGTGGTCTGTATAGCGCAATGCCCCAAAATGCGTTGCACTTCCGCCAGATGCACTCCTGCTTCCAGCAGATCAGAAGCGCAGCTGTGCCGAAACTGATGAAGACTGTGCATCGGAACTTGCGCACGACGCGCAATCGCGTGTATCCCATGACTGATCGACATGCCCGATAGACGTTGGCCCGCACGACTCACCAGCAAGCCGGACTCACCACAACTACCCGCTGCTTCCAACTGGTTGTGACGAAGAGGAAGGTATGCTTCGAGGCAGCGCAACACCATCTCCGGCAATGGCACACAACGTTCTTGACCTGTCTTGCGCCCATCGATACGCAACGTTCCTTCGGCGCGATCAAAATGTTCCAGATTCAGCCGTTCGAGCTCGCCGCGGCGCAGACCACTGCCGTAAAGCATCGCCAGCACCGTCACCCATAAATGCGCACTGTAGTTACC
>JBATYG010000446.1:0-4424 GCA_049673945.1 Occallatibacter sp. | reverse complement strand
GGGCAGCTTGTACTCCCTGTGCAGCCAGCGCAGGCAGAGGCCCAGCGCGGTTTCAAGGCCGGTGATGCCGTTCGGCGCGTGCTCGAACTCGACTTCCTTTTCGTGCGAGGCATGCGGCGCGTGGTCGGTGGCGATCGCGTCCACAACACCCTCGAGAATGCCTTCAATCATCGCGTCGCGGTCGGCAGCCGAGCGCAGCGGGGGATTCATCTTGGCATTGGTGTTGTATTGGCCGACGTGCTCTTCAGTCAGCAGAAAGTGGTGCGGCGCCACTTCGCAGGTCACGCGCAGCCCGTTGCGGCGCGCCTGGCGCACAGCGGCAACAGCCTGTGCAGTAGACGTGTGCGCGACGTGAAGATGCGCGCGTGCATCGCGCAGCTCCGTGATCAGGCGGATATCGCGCTCGACGAGGCCGTACTCGGCTTCGGGCGGCATGCCGCGCAGGCCGAGTTTGAAGGCGGTCGGCCCGGCGTTCATTGAGGCGCCGTGCGTGAGGCGCGTGTCCTCAGCATGTTGTATGACGCTGAGCCCCAGGCGCGCAGCGGCGGCCAGGGTTTCGCGCATCACGCTGTCTTTCAGAATGGGACGGCCATCATCGGTGACGGCGACAGCGCCCGCGGCCTTGAGCGCGGCGAAGTCGTTGAGGATTTCGCCCTTCGAGCCGCGCGTGGCGGCGGCGATGGGGTAGACGCGCACATGCGCGCCGCGCTCCGGGGCCTGCATCCAGCGGGTGACCTCGGGCGTGTCGTTGACCGGCGTGGTGTTGGGCATCGCGGCCACGGCGGTAAAGCCTCCCGCGGCGGCCGCGGCCGTGCCGGTGGCGATGGTTTCCTTGTAGCCCTGGCCGGGCTCGCGCAGGTGTACATGAATGTCGATGAGGCCGGGAGCGACGATGAGCCCCGTGGCGTCGAGGATCTGGACGTCCGAGGCGCCGTTGCCTGTTTTGATCTTGCCGGGCGCGGTGATCTCGGCGACGCGTCCATCGCGCAGCAGCAGATCTTTCGGCGCGTCGACGCCGGCGGCGGGGTCGATGAGGTGACCATTGCGGATGAGGATAGCGCTCATGCGCGGCCTCCCGCGTTGCTGAGTGTCAGCGCGCGCTCAACCACGGCCATGCGGATCGAGACGCCATGGTGAACCTGCTCGAGGATTACCGATTGCGCGCCGTCGGCGACGCCGCCGGTCAGCTCGAGGCCACGGATGATCGGCCCCGGATGCATGACCAGCGCTTGAGGCGCATGCGCGGCGAGGCGCTGCCCGGTGAGCTGGTAGGCGGCGCGGTACTGATCGAGATCAAGCTGCAGGCCAGCGAGGCGCTCGGCCTGGATGCGCAGCATCATCACAACCTGCGACTGGCGCAAGGCGGCTTCAAAGTCGCGCTCAATGGCGACCCCCGCAACGGAGGTGGCTGCCTGGTCGGGAAGAAGCTGAGGCGGTCCGCAGAGCAGCACGCGCGCGCCGAGACGGGGCAGCAGAAACATGTTCGAGCGGGCGACGCGGCTGTGCAGGATGTCGCCCACGATGGTGACGGTGACGCCGGCGAGTGTGTCGGCGGCGACGGATTCGGCGCCGGGGCGCAGATGCGCGAGGATGGTGCGGAGATCGAGCAGCGCCTGGGTCGGGTGCTCGTGCATGCCGTCGCCCGCGTTCAGCACCGGCAGGCGTGTAGATTCTTCAAGGAGCCAGGGGCCGCCCGAGGAGTTGTGCCGCAGAATAATCGCTTCGACGCCAAGGGCGCGCAGATTGAGGCCGGTATCCTTGAGCGTTTCGCCTTTTTCGATGCTCGACGACAGGTTCGAAACCAGCGTGGTGTCGGCGCCGAGGGCCTTCGCGGCCAGCTCGAAGCTGGTGCGGGTGCGCGTAGAGGCTTCATAGAAAAGAAGCGAGACACGGCGCTTGGCAAAGAGGCGATCGCGGACCAGCGGCTCCATCTTCTCGAGCTCGGTTGCCCGCATCAGCAGATCGCTTACGGCCTTGAGGGAGAGGTCGTTGACCGAGAGCAGCGAGCCTGGATTGTAAGGGAACGGCGTCGGCTCAACCTGCGGAGAGTGGAACTGGCGGCGCGCGGGCGTTGCAGTTGCGGTCATGGTTCAGCTACTAGCCTCTAGCCTCTAGCTTTTAGCTAAAAGCCGGTCTCATTAGTCCACGTTAGTCCAGGCGCTCGACAAGCAGAACCTGCTCATCATTATCGACCTCGTGGAATTTGACTTCGATGATTTCGCGACTGCTGGTAGGCACGCTCTTGCCCACGTAGGTGGCTTCAATGGGCAACTCGCGGTGGCCGCGGTCGATGAGCACAGCGAGCTGCACCCGGCGCGGGCGGCCGTGATCGAAGAGGGCGTCGAGCGCGGCGCGGATGGTGCGGCCGGTGTAGAGCACGTCGTCGCAGAGCACGACATCGCGGCCTTCCACGTCGAAGCCGATGTCGCCCTTTTTCACGACCGGGCGCACGTCGGCCGTGGAAAGATCGTCGCGGTAGAACTGGATGTCGAGTGTGCCGGTGTCGACAGGGTGCTTTTCAATGCCGGCGATCAGCTTGCCGAGCCGCTCGGCCAGCGGAATGCCGCGGCGCTTGATGCCGATGAGCGCGAGGTCTTCGCTGCCGTTGCTCTTTTCGACAATCTGGTGGGCGAGGCGAACAAGGGTGCGTTCAATCTCAGAGGCGGACATCAGCCTGCCTTTGACGCGCAGGCCTGGTTGCTTTTGCTCTTCGCTCATTGATTCTCTCTTGCCGGATGATACGGGGGGCTGGCTGATTGGAGCAAGTTGTGAAGAAATTCGGTACTGGCAAAGCTTGCTGCCAGTTGACTGGCTAACTAGAGACACCCTTCGGATAAGGGAAGAACAACTCGTTGCCGTCGGGGTCTTTGATAATCATCGTGTCATAACCCCACCAGCCATCCACGAGCGGTGCGCCCCGGTTCTCAAACTCTGCTCTGAGTGTTCGCAGCACCTCTACTTCCAGCGAAATGAAGATGCGGCCATGCCCGGTCTTTTCGGGCTGCTGGCAGTTGAGAAGGATTTCGCAAGCCTCGCGATTGACCTGCCCGACCAGGATTTTCCCTTCCTCCTCATAGCAAGACCCGACGGTGAAGCCGAGCTTTTCGGTGTAGAAATCGAGGGACCGTTCTACACTCTCGACGAAGAAAACAGGGCGCGAATACCAGACGTCCATAGAATGCCCCTCCGCGATACCAGTGCCGGAGATTCCGCGAAATCAATGGTCAGACTTGAGGGCGGCGCATACGGGCCGAGAGCCGGGCGCCCAGCGCTCCGCCGCCCGCGGCAAAGAAGAGCAGGAAGATGGAATTGACCGCGAAGTAGAGGCTCCACATGCCGGCGTGTCCCCAGGGAGAGCGCAGCCAGGCCTCGAAGTGAGCCAGCATGAGCTGGGCCCGCTGCGCATCCTCAGGCTGCATCTGCGCGATGGATTGCTGCATGGAGTGCTGCGCGGGTTCGACGAAGTAGGTGGTGAAGAAGCCATCGGTCTGGCTTCCCTCGTGGAGGAAGAAGCGCTGGACAAACAGGGTGGTGCCCGCGACCGCGAAGGCAAGCCACGCGGCGAAGAGGCCGGTGACGAGGCCGATGCGCGCCCCGGCGCCGGTGGTGATCCAGCCCGGGCGCTGGCCGCGCACGTAGAGCATCACGGCCCACGCGGCTGCGGCGGTTGTCCACACGATGCCGAAGACGCTCACCGGAGAGAGGGCACTCGACAAAACGCCTGCCGGAACAGCGAGCAGAAGCACGACGCGCAGCGCCGGCCGCCAATCGACCATGCTGGCGTCGCGAACGGCGTCGGTCCAGCGATCAGCCTGCGACTGGCCGCTGGAGCCTTCTGCGGTGTAGACGAGCTGCGGCAATCCGCAGGACGGGCAGAAGCAATCCTCGGGTTTTACGGGCTGATGGCAGCGTGTGCAGGTGATCTCCATACGTCGTATGCACAATTCTATGCTGCCGGGGCTGTTGCCAGAGTTTGAGACGTGCGAGAGGAGTTTCGCCGGGCCTCAACGAACGGCATGCCGGATCGTCAGTTCGTTTCGGCGAGGGCGCTGTGCTGAGCCAGCCGCGCGGCCACGATATCCTGCGCAGCCTTGACGGCTTCATCGAGTGTCATGCTGGTCGAGTCGAGCAGCACGGCATCGGGCGCGGGTTTCAGCGGCGAGTCGGCCCGGTTGCGATCGCGATCGTCGCGGGCGTGCAGGTCGCGGATAACGTCGGCCGGCTGCACGGTGGGGCCGGGGCCGAGCTGGTCGAAGCGGCGCATGCCGCGGACCTCGGGAGCCGCATCGAGAAAGATTTTGGCGTCGGCATTGGGAAAGACCACGGTGCCTATGTCGCGGCCTTCCATGACCACGCCGCCGGCCGCGCCCATCTCCTGCTGCAGGCGCACCATCCAGGCGCGAATGGCGGGCACGGCACTCACG
>JBATYG010000445.1:0-2745 GCA_049673945.1 Occallatibacter sp. | reverse complement strand
ACGGCGGTGGACATCAGCTTTGTCGGTTTTCAGCCGCAGCACCCGGATATTGTGAGCGAGGTATTGACGAGCGGGCAGCTTGCGGGCGTGATTCAGTCGGGAGCAGCCGGCGTGCCTGTGAACATTACGGCGGCGAACTGGCACTGGGGCAGCACGGGGCCGGGCGTCGTCGACGCGAGCTCGCCGACCGGATATTCGACCGCCATCGGCAATGCGTGGAGCCTGACAGCGTGGAACGGCAGCACGAACCTTAACGGCGGTGCGCTGTATCCGGCGGTGCCGAGCACGCTCAGCTACCTGGTGCAGGCGCCGGCGGTGCTTACGAATTCGCTTGCCGCCGCGATGGCCGCGACGGATACGTCGCTCTCGGTGAGCGTGCCGGTGACGAGCGGGTACGCCTCGGGCGGGTGCTTCCAGATTGACCAGGAGATTGCGTGCTACTCCGGCGCGCTGACGGCGGGCGCAACCGCGATTGCGGTCTCGCGCGGTCAATATGGAACGCTGCCGCAGGCACACGCGAGTGGCGCGACGGTGAGCACAGTGGGGACGGGCGCGTTCTATGCGATGTGCAACGCGACGAACTATGCGAGCACAAATGTTGTGTTCGGCGCGAACTGGTCGTATGTCAGCTCGCCCTTTGCGGCGCAAAACTGCAGCGGCGCGAGCACGGCGATTCATCTCTCGTTTGCGAACGGTCCGACGGGACAGACGTACAAGATTGCCGCGGTGCAGATCGCGCAGAACTCGGGCAATCCGCAGGCTACCGGCTCGAATCAGGTGCCGATTTCGGCAACCGCGGGAAGCAGCCAGTACGGATGGACGGCGACGAAGTCTCTGGCAGGAAGCGGCGCGGTGATTCCGACGGGGCCGGCGGCGAGCACGTCAGGCAACATCACGACATTTGCAAGCGGGAACGGGCAGATCCAGGACAGCGGAATTTCGTTGAGCTCGGTGGCGTCCCTTTCAGCCGCAAGCCAGCAGACGTTTGCGGGGCCAATCAAGATCAACGGCAGCCAGGTCGTTTACCCGGAGTGGTATGGCGCGAAGGGCGATGGCGTCACGGATGACACGGCGGCGTTTCGGGCAGCGTTTGCCGCGCTGCCAGCCAATGGCGGCTGCGTGCATGTGAACGCTGGGAAGAATTTTCTTATCACCGGAATGGTGGATGTGGGATCTACGACTTCAGGCGTGCAGGGTAATTCCCATTGCCTGGTAGGTGACGGGCGCGCTTCGAAGATCACGTGCTCACCTTCGAGCACAATCGCAGGTTGCTTCCGCATTCTGAATGGCAGCAGCAACTCCATATCTCATCTATCCATTCAGGCAAACTCGAATGTGACCTCGGCCATCGATGTGACGGTGGACAACACAGGCACGTCTTCGACCGAAGACGTGACCTTGCAGGACATGTTGATTAATGGCGGTGTGCATGGCATCTGGCTCGATCCGGATAACTTCAACGATGTATCGCACGTGAATATCAGCGGAGTCTACATTGCGGGAGCCAGCTTGCAGGGCATCGTGGTGGGCAACGGTCAGCAGGGCAACGTGCTCGACAACAACTGCTATGGCTGCGTGGTGGATACGAGCGGTGGCGCGGTGTTGTGGCAGGGCGGCGGATTGAGCTGGTGGGGCGGTGGCGTGGATGAAAACACGGCCACCGATTTCCAGATGACGGTGCCACCCGATCAGCCCATCATCATCAAGGGCGTGCGTTCGGAGGGCTCTCCGTCCTTCTGGAAGGCGACGGGAAGTCTTGGCGCCGCAATCGGCATGGTGTCACTGGATGACGATAGCTGGTTCTCGTCGGCGACGCCTGATACGTATGCCATCAGCCACAATTATTCAGCGGCTCTCTCAATCACGAACAGCAAGTTCACGAGCGCGGTGCAGAATGTCAGTTTCAGCGTAGGGCATAACTCAACGCAACCGACGCCCTTCAGCATGAAGAATGTCGGTGTCTATAACACTCAGTCCAACTGGAGTGCTCAACTGGCGACGTGGGCAGCATCGTCGAGCGTGGAGTTCTTCTCGACGGGCGATTACGTCATCGACGCCAGCGGCAACAGCGATGCGGGGAGCGGCTCTACGTGGATGAGCAGCGTTGCTCCTGGGACAGGCAATGTGATTGTTTCAGGAACAGCATTGACCCTGAAGGGCAACAGCCAGAGCTTCGGATTGCAGTTCAGCAATTCGTACACGGGGGCTGTGCCGTGGAAGCTATTGGCGGGCGGAACGGGCAGTCTGGCTGGAGGCAACCTCTGCTTCTACGATGGCACCAACTGCATATTGACTATCGGCCCGACAGGATCGCTCAGTGCAACCCTCTTCCAGTCCGCGTTGAATATGACGCAGAACTACGGCATCTCGTATTCGGGGCAGTGGCGCGCGTACGTGACCGGGAATGTCTACTACATCCGCGATGACGCCAACGGCGTGATGCAGTTGACGTGTACGCAGGGTGCGGCTCATGCGGGCGGTTGCGTAACGCAAGGGCTGCTGAGCGGCTACACGCTGGGCGCGGGCAGCGCGAACCAGACGAAGTGGGACGCGAATGGCGTGAAGCACGAGGCGGGCACGGCACCGGCAGCGAGCGTGGGCACGGTCACAGGCACGAATGCGGGCGGCTCTGTCGGGGGACTGAGCGCAGCGACAAGTGTCACGGTGACCTTTGCCAACTCCGGCTGGACGACGTGGTCGAGCTGCACGGCGAGCCCTAGCGTCTCGTTGAGCGCTGCGCCGTAT
>JBATYG010000444.1:0-15124 GCA_049673945.1 Occallatibacter sp. | reverse complement strand
GAGTGGTAAGATGCCGACACTTACCCAAAGCCCTGCAGGTGCTCCGCCTGGTGCGCGCGGGAAGCTGAATTATGGAACTGATTGAGGGAATCAGGCTCGCGCTGCAGTCTCTCTGGGCCAATAAGTTGCGGTCGATCCTGACGCTGATTGGCGTGGTGATCGGTGTGGCGTCGGTAATTATGGTGGTGACGCTGACCAACGGCGCGAAAGAGTTTGTCACAACCAAGATCAATACCTATGGCGCTGGCGTGGTGACGGTAAGCAAGATGCCGCAGACGTTCATCACGATGGAGGAGTATCTCTCGTTTCAAAAGCGCCGCAATGTGACCTTTGAGGACTACAAGGCGATTGTGTCGGAGTGCGGGATGTGCGCGTCGGTGGGGGCGAGCCGGGAGACGACGGGATCGGTGGTGTATGAAAACCATTCGAGCTCGGATAGCACGTTGCGCGGGTGGACGTGGACGATGCCGGCGATCTCGAATCTGAACATCGCCCTGGGGCGGGGTTTCACGGCGTCAGAGGATCTGCACAGCGCGCACGTGGCGATTGTGGGCTCGGATATTGTGGACAATCTGCTCGGGCCGGGCGATCCGCTGGGGAGAGAGATACGTGTGGGCGGGGTTCCCTACACAATTATCGGCGTGGGCGAGCCGCAGGGGAAAATGCTCGGGCAAAGCATGGACAACTGGGTGGCAGTTCCGCTGACGGCGTTTCTGTCGGAGTTTGGCGCGCATGACACGCTGGCGATCTATGTGAATGCGGGCAGTGGCGGAGAAGTGATGGACGCGGTGTCAGACGAGCTGCGCACGATCATGCGGACGCGGCGTCACCTGCGGCCGGATGAGGCGGATACGTTCAGCGTCGAGACGAGCGCGACGTTTCAGAACCTGCTGGGCAGCATTTTGAATAACTTTGGCGCGGTGGTGGTGGCGATTGCGGGGATCTCGCTGGTGGTGGGCGGGATCGTGATCATGAACATCATGCTGGTGAGCGTGACGGAGCGGACGCGCGAGATTGGCGTGCGCAAGGCGCTGGGCGCGCGGCAGCGGGACATTCTGCTTCAATTTCTGGTGGAGTCGGCGACGATGGCGCTGGTGGGCGGCGCGATCGGGGTAATTGCGGGCGTGGGCGCGGCGAAGGCGATCACGCTGATCATTGCGTTTCCGTCATCGGTGCAGGTGTGGTCGATCCTGGTGAGCTTGTTTGTGTCGGCAGGCGTGGGACTGTTTTTCGGGGTGTATCCGGCGCACAAGGCGTCGCAACTGGATCCGATTGTGGCGCTGAGAGCAGAACTGTGAACTGACTACTGACGTTATGGCGAATGGACAGGCGAGAGAATCGGTGGCTTTGGCGCTGGATACGCTGCGCACGAACAAGCTGCGTTCGGGACTGACGATTCTGGGAATTTCGATCGGGATATCGACGGTGATTCTGATCTCGTCGGCAATCAATGGGCTGAACACGAATATCAACCAGTTCGTGAATTCGCTGGGGACCAACAGCTTGTGGGTTTTCCGGTATGAGATGTTCGGGCGGCGGCCGACGATCGAAGAACTGAACCGCAAGCAGCTCACCTATGACGACGGGATCGCGATGCGGGGATTGCGGCACGTGGTGGCGGTGGATCCGGCGCTGGTGTACCAGAGTTTTCAAACGCAGTTTGGCAAGGTGTCGTTAAAGCACGGCACGCGCGAGATTAGCAATACGACGCTGTATGGGGACACGTCGGCGGTCAAGGAGACCAACGAGATGAATGTGCTGGAGGGGCGGATCTACTCCGAGCCCGAGGAACAGCACGCGGCGGACGTGGTGGTGCTGGGTTATGACGCAGCGACGGATCTGTTTCCGAACGAGTCGCCGCTGGGCAAGGACGTGGAGTGCGGCGGCATTCTGTTTAGGGTGATCGGCGTTCTGGGCAAGCAGCCGCTGCCCTTTGGCAGCGGGCGCAACCCGTCTGACAACTCGGCGTATTTTCCGCTGGGGACGTTTCGCAAGATTCATCCGGAGATGAAGGACTTCTGGATCACGGTGAAGTACGACGACCCGAAGAACAAGGCGCTGGTTGTGGAGGAGGTAAGAGAGCTGTTGCGCGGCAGGCGCGGCTTGCGGGCCAACGATGATGACAACTTCGCGATCTTCGGGCCGGACTCTCTGACGCGGCTGTGGAACTCGCTGACGGGCGGTCTGTTTCTTTTTATGGTGGCGGTGTCGAGCGTGGGGCTGCTGGTGGGCGGCGTGGGCGTGATGAACATTATGCTGGTGAGCGTGACGGAACGGACGCGTGAGATCGGCGTGCGCAAGGCGATTGGCGCGACGCGGCGGAATATCATGCTGCAGTTCACGCTGGAGGCGATAACTCTGTGCGCGGTGGGCGGCGTGGTGGGGATAATGGCAGGCGCGCTGTTCACGCTGATTCTGCACTTCGCGGTGACATTTCTGCACGCGGCGCTGTCAGTGACGTGGGTGGTGGTTGCCTTCGTGGTGGCGTGCGGCATCGGGCTGCTCTTCGGGATTTATCCCGCGTGGAAGGCGGCGAGCCTGGACCCGATTGAGGCGCTTCGGTACGAGTGAGGCGCATTCAGGTGAAATGCTGTCAGTCCTCGCGGGCGGCGGCTTCGAGCGCGGGCAGGTCCAACTTGATCATGCCCATCATGGCCTGCATGGCTTTGGGGTGACTGATGAGCTCGCCGATATTGCCGGGCACGATCTGCCAGCAGAGGCCGAATCGATCGGTAAGCCAGCCGCAGGCCATGGGTTTGCCACCTTCGATGAGCTTGTCCCAGTAGCTGTCGATCTCCTGCTGCGAATCGCAGCGGACGAAGAAGGAGAAGGCGGGGTTGAGCTGATAGGCCGGACCGCCGTTGAGAAAGACCATCTGCTGCCCTTCGAGCTCGATGGTGACGGTGGCGATTTGGCCTACGGGCCAGGGACCGACGCCTTTGGAACGCACCTCCTCAAGCTTGTGTGCGTGCGGAAAGACGTCGAGGTAGAATTCGGCGGCTTCTTCGGCGTTGTCATTGAACCAGAGAAACGGCGCAAGCTTGTTCATGGTCGAAGATGATACCGGCGCGGGGCTAATTGGACAAGATTGGTGAGATTTCTGGTTTTCCATCCAGCGTCGCATGGATAGGCGCCCGTTTTCGTGCTCTCCCACCCATGCTTCGCATGGTTTCGCGAGGGATTGCGATGGCGACTGCTTGTCTTACCACCGAATGCCGAAGGTCAGCGGGAGGAGATCGGTGGCCACTTTGTCATAGTTGGCGTGGTGATATCTAACTTCGGTATAGAACTTGAGATTGCTTTCACCGAAGCGATATGTGAGTCCGCCGCCGATGTTCTCTCCAAAAGCGTTTGCGCTGGTGCTGCCCGTAACGAAATTCACTGTACCGATGGTGCAGCCGTACCACCAGGACCAGTAGGGATCGCAAACGACGCCTACCCCCGGCGTAGTTGTTTCGCCCGAGCGGTGGTACCACCCGATGCCTCCGATGCCATAAGCGCCCAGGTGATGTCCGAGTGGAAAGTGAACCATCGGGTCAAAGGTGACCGCATTCTGGCGGGCCGATGCGTCCGGAGTCTGAAGGAGCTGCTTGGTCGTCGAGTTAACGGGCAGATCGTGCCACATGTACTCGCCATTCAGAGCGAGCCACTTGTTGACGTTGTAGCCCCCTCCCACAACGAAATTCGCGCCATCATTGATGAAGTTGCTCAAGTCGCCCTGAGGAAACCCGATGCCGCCTCCTATATTGAAGTCCCATCTGTGATCCTGCGCTCTAGCGAGGCACAGCGAACCCAGAGCCATGATGATCATCGCAAAAAGGTGAAGACATTTGGACGACCGATGCCGTGCGACAAGTCTCGTTTCCATCCGTGTGATCCTCCTGAGAAGAAGTTTGATCGTGCACGTGCGTGGAATTTGAGTTGTGGCGTGCTGTGAAGCGGACGGGAGGACCGAGCCGAAAAAGGCCTGGTCCCAAGGAGCCGGAATGGGAATGAACCGGCGAGGTCGGCCGGGTCGCCGAACCAAAAACGCGACCCAGGAAGAACATTCTACCCCCGATCAGAAAACGGGACAATGCGGGGTATCCCGGGGGGTCAACGAGTCCTCGGAGGGGCGGGTTGCGCCCCTGAGAGGCCCGGTGCGCAGGGGCCAGGCGGCGCGAAAAGGGGCTTTCGCGGCGCGCCTGGTGCATATAGTCTGGGCTTTCTCTTCCGGTTTGCAGGCCGTGTGGATGCGCCGGTGCGGGAAGGACGAGGGTCCGGAAGGAGTGCTGGAAGGAGTTCCGGAAGGAGTTCCGGAAGGAGTTCGCGGTATGGACCGTGAGGGATGTTCCCAGAGAAAAAAGGCGTGGATGATGCGGCTGCTCATGTGGGCGGCGCTGTGCCTTGCGGCGTGCAGCAGTACGGCTGGCGCGCGTGCCGAGAGTGCTACCGCGGCGGCGCCGGTGGTGGAGCTGCACAATCCGGGTAGCCTGGCGGCGGGGCTTTCAGGTCCGTGGCAGTTCCACCTGGGGGATGACGCGGCGTGGGCGCGGCCTGAGATCGACGACAGCACGGGGCATGACGGGTGGGAGCAGATCACGGCGGATGCCCCGTGGGGCAGGCAGGGGCACCGTTCGTACACGGGGTATGCATGGTATCGGATTCATCTTTCGATTGCACCTGGGCCGATTGCACGGGGGCCGAAAGGAGACACCGATTACACGCTGCTGGCGCCGCGCCTGGAAAGCACTGCGGAGTTTTACTGGAACGGGAAGCTGGTTGCGCTTTCAGGGAAGATGCCGCCGTATCCCAGCTGGACGTATGACGACCCGGATGTGGAGGGCGACGAGGCTCCGCAGATGCTGCACCTGGGGCCGATGAGCGACGGGGTGATGGCGGTGCGGGTATGGTTCCGGCCGCTGTGGTCGTATGACGACGGGCTGCAGGGCGGGTTTTACAAGACGCCACTGCTGGGGCATCCGGCGACGATTGCGGCGTATGAGACAGGGATCAAGTACCGGCAACTGCGCGGCGATCAGTATGCGTATGCACTTTACACGGGCTACGCTCTGCTGATGATCGTGGGCTTTGCGGGATGGCTGCGGGACCGCTCGCAGCGCGCAATGCTGTGGATGGCGGTGTTTTGCCTAGGCGATTTCGGCCTTGCGCTGCTGGGATTTCTGCAGCACTGGATCACGTTTCAGACGGGCTACTTCTGGGAGCAGGTCTTTCTTGGAGTGCGCGATGTGGGGCTGTGGTTCCTGCTGCTCTGGCTGCTGGATTTGCACGAAAACAAGCGGCTGGTGCGCTGGACGTCCGTGGTGGCGTGGATCGATCTGCTGGCGGGTGTGCTCGATGGCGTGCTGGCGTCCCTCGATATGGGGAACCCGGCGGTGGCGAAACCGGCGCAGATCGCGGACGCGGTGCTGACGGTCCCGCTGGTGGGTTTGTCGCTTTACTCGCTGGTGCTGGTGGGCTTTGCGCTGCGCAAGCGACTGCACGGGTCCCGCTGGGCGGTGGCGATTTTCGCGTTTTTGGCGGGAGCGCTGGCGGACGCGGTGATCCTGCTGCAGCAGGGCCGGCGGTTTACACACTGGACGGTTTCGACGACGATAAGCCAGCCACTGTTCACGATTGCGGGCAACGAATTCAACGCGCAGACGCTGGCGAGCACAGGACTCTTTCTGTCGATTCTGTATGCGGTGTACAGCTACGTGGTGGAGAACAGCCGGCAGCAGAGCGCGCTGGCCGAAGAGATGCGGAATGCGCGAGCCGTGCAGCAGGCGCTGATTCCAGAAGAGGTGCCGCCGACGCCGGGGTTCAGGATCGAGAGCACGTACAAGCCGGCGGGCGAGGTGGGCGGGGATTTCTTTCAGGTGCTTCCGCGGCAGAACGGCGATGTGGTGGTTGTGATTGGCGATGTGAGCGGCAAGGGCATGCCGGCGGCGATGACGGGCTCGCTGCTGGTGGGCACGGTGCGCACGCTGGCGCAGTACATGGACAGACCGAGCGAGATATTGGCGGCGATGAACCGAAGGATGCTATCGCGGAGCCGCGGCGGGTTCACGACATGCCTGGTGCTGCGCGCGGAGGCGAATGGGACGGTGACGGCGGCGAATGCGGGGCATCTTTCGCCGTATCACAATGGCAACGAGGTGGCGATGGTGAACGGACTGCCGCTGGGAATCTCAGAGGAGGCGGAATATCCCGAGACCACGCTGCAGCTTGCGCCGGGAGATGCGCTGCTGCTGATGTCGGACGGCGTGGTGGAGGCGCGGAATGCCAGAGGCGAGCTTTTCGGCTTCGAGCGGGCGCAGGCGATCGCACGGGAGACGGCGGAGAAGGTAGCGGAGACGGCAGAGGCCTTCGGGCAGGACGACGACATCACGGTCGTGACGGTGGAGCGGGAGCCGGTGACCGTGAAGCAGGAAAGGCCCGTGCTTAGTGCCCGAGCCTGATGCCGCGGCCGAGGAGGACGATGTAAGCGATTGCGAAGAGGGTTGCGAAGATCCACCAGGCGGGTGAACGGCGGATGACGAGTTCATGTTCGACGGGGGTGCGGGGCATGAGACTGTCGAGCCAGAGCAGGCCGGAGGTTCCGCCGAAGGCGGCGGGGATGGTGGAGACGAAGAGCAGCTTGAGGCCGAGCGGATCAAAGAGACCGGCGACGGTGCTGAAGAGGCAGCCGGCGAGATAGGGCAGGCGGCCGACGACGTTGTAGGTGCGCGGCTGCGAACAGAAAGGGCGGATCTCGACGGCGAGCAGGCGGGCGATCATGAGGTAAAGCGCGGCGCCGAAGATGGTCATACTGATGCGCCAGGCGGTTTGGTGGGGCCAGCCGAGGATGACCTGATACCAGTCCCCGACGCCGAAGATGCCGGAGTACATGAAGTAGCCGGCGCCGGCGAAGAGGTTGTGGGCGGCGAGAATCCACATGAAGTAGCGGAAGTGGGGGCGGGGACCGCCGATCTGTGCGAGCGTGAGCGCGATGGCGCCGATGACGAGGTTGACGAAGGTGCCGGCGGCATCGACCCATCGGTCCGGCCGCAGAGACGAGAGGTGATTGCTGGTGAGCTCGGTGGGGATGTCGCCGCGCAGCAATGCGGTGACGCCGTGGCCAAGCCCCTCGTGGAAAAGGACGGCAAGTCCGGTTGCGACCACGGCCATGCTGACGATCGTAGCTTTGCTGTGCTGCGCGGGCATTGAGGTGATTCTAAAGCCGATCTCATGAGGCGGCTGAAATAACGTACGCAGGATTCGACGAATTGTTGTTAACCATGTGCGCGGCTTATTCGTTGTGTTGGCAGGAGTGCAGAAAACAAGCACTCCTCTGACGCAAGGAGATGTCCCAATGTTCGTCCGATCCGGGTTAGTTCGACTTTTTCAAATCGTTGCCGCATCAACGCTGATGGCAGGCGCGATCGCCGGCGCTCAACCGAGAGCCGCGGTGGCGCAGAGCGCGCCGCAAATTGCTCCGGCCGCTCCGAACGACAAGGATGTGGCCGCAAATCAGGCAGAGCTGATTCGGCTGCTGCGGCTGAGCCCGACGCTGACAACCGTGGTTTCGCATGATCCGACGCTCTTGTCGAACCAGGAGTATGTGGCGCGCAGCAATCCGCAACTGGCGGCATTCTTAATGGCGCATCCAGAGATAGGGCGGAATCCCGAGTTCTATCTCTTTTCGCATCTCAATGTGGATGGAGCACCCGATGAAGCACTGGAGCGCGCGGTGTGGCCGGATGTGTATCGCGCGCGGCCAAGGCCGGGAGTGTTGAACGACTTTATGGGCTACCTGGCGCCCCTGCTGGCCTTCGTGAGCTTTCTGCTCTTTTCCATATGGGCGATCCGTCTGCTGGTCGAGAATCGACGCTGGACGCGCACTTTCAGGCTGCAGAGCGAGGTACACACGCGACTGATCGACAAGTTCAGCTCGAACCAGGAACTGGCAGCTTATATGGAAACGGAGGCCGGCAGGCGCTTTCTGGAAGCTGCGCCGATTCCCGTGAACATTGACGAGAAGCAGCGCGTACCGAATGCAGTCGCGCGAGTGCTGACGCCGGTGCAGATCGGAACGGTGATGATCCTGCTGGGTATAGGACTGCTGCTGCTGCGGCATGCCGGCACTGAGACGGATGTGCCGATGCTTGTGCTGGGCACGGTTGTGCTGATGCCGGGTATAGGATTTGTTCTCTCGGGTGGAATCACCTGGATTCTGGCTGCGCGGCTCGGCCTGATGCCGGGGGAAGCGGCTTCGGCCGGCAAAATCGACTCGTCCTACGGATCCCTCAAGGAGAGGCAGTGAGCAAGGAGGGGCAGTGAACCGCGGGGAGCCGAGCAATAATGAGGAAGCAGCCACCCATGTCATTGGAATCGACGACACTCACGAACGCGTTGACCGGCGATGCCGAGCCGCAAACAGCCCGGCTGGGCATGGAGAGTGAGGCCTTTGCGGGATTCTATGAACGTTCGGCGCGTTCTCTATGGGCCTACCTGGCGCGGGTTTCGGCTGATCCGGCTCTGGCTGACGACTTGATGCAGGAGAGCTATATTCGCTTCTTATGCGCAGCGGCGCCGGATGATGGAGAGGTTGCCGCGCGGCGGTATCTATTCAGGATCGCAACGAATCTGTTACGAGACCATTGGCGGCGGCCGAGCGCATCGTCGATTGAGGAGATGCCGGAGGAATTCGCTGCCGTGGCGGTGAGTTCACGACAGGTGGAATCTGAGGCGCTACTGTGGCCGGTGCTGATGCAACTGCGTCCCCGCGACAGGCAGATTCTGTGGCTGGCTTACGCGGAAGGCTACTCGCACCGCGAAATTGCGGCAGTGACTGGATTGGCCAACGCAAGCATTCGCCTGTTGCTGTTTCGCGCACGGCGCAAGGCCGCAAAGCTGCTGCGCGCAGGAGATCTACGATGACCCGATTAACGTGCGCCCGGGAGATAGAAGTCGCCGAGATGGTACGGCTAGGACATTGGCCGAAGGCCTGCACGGATGAACTGCGGGCTCATGTGGCTGCATGCCGGTCGTGCGGAGACCTTGTCCTGGTGACACAGACATTTCAGGCGGCGAAGGCGCGGACGATTCCGCCGCGGCTTGAGTCTGCCGGCGCGTTGTGGTGGCGCGCTCAACTGCGACGGCGGAACGAGGCGATCGAGCGAATCAATCGTCCAATCCTGGGTGCGCAGATTTTCGCTTTGTTCGTCGGGCTTGTGCTGGGGTTGGGCGTAATCGGCTGGGAGATGCGCCGCGGATTTGATCTCGCAGCGAGTACTGCCGCATGGCTGCGCGCGCTGCATCTGCATGCGCTGCTACCGGCGTCATGGCCCTCAATGGATGCGAACGTGTGGCTGCTGGTTCCGATGCTGGCAGCGGTGGCCTGCGCCAGCGGAGTGATTGTCTACCTGACGATGGAGAAGCAGTAAGACTGCAATTCCCGCTAGCCCAAGGATCTCCAAGGGGAAGAACTGCGCTGCCGTAGATCGCCGCTGCGCCTTGTATCATCAGGGCAGATGCGCTGCCGGTTTTTCATGATTCTGTGCGCAGGCGTGCTCGGTGCGGCTGCAATGGGCTGCCGTTCGCTGCCGCCCTCGAAGCCGGCCGCGGAGTGGACGCCGCAGGAGGCGCGGGGAGCGGCGATTTTTCAGGCGAAATGCGCGCGATGCCACTCTCCAACGAGCACAGCGGGAATGCATGGGCCGGGGCTGCAGGCGTTGACCAAGCTAAAGGCGATGCCTTCGGGCGCGCCGCCGACCGATGAGCGGCTGACGGAATTGATTCTGCATGGACGGCAGATGATGCCGGCCACGCCGCTGGAAGAGGAACAGATGCGCGACCTGCTGGCGTACCTGCATACGTTATGACCGACCCTGAAATCGATCCGAAGACCAAACCGATGCCCG
The DNA here is from genome assembly GCA_049673945.1 of Occallatibacter sp. Lineage (GTDB taxonomy): Bacteria > Acidobacteriota > Terriglobia > Terriglobales > Acidobacteriaceae > Telmatobacter. Next base: position 5,240 of record JBATYG010000444.1, on the reverse strand, counting down.
ACAAGGGGGAAACCCCGTTCCATCAGCGTTTGCCGATGCCGGGCGTGCTGGCGATCGGGCTCTACCTGATTGTGCTGGCGGGTGTGATCATCCTGGGTGCCGTGGGGGGCCATTACCCGATCATTTTTCTGGTGATGGCGGCCGCGTTCATTACGGCCAGCGCCGGGCTGGTGCTGATGCTGCGCTGGGCATGGGCGCTGGCGCTTTCGGCGGTGTTTCTGCTCTCCGCCTACAACATCTGGGTCTTCTCAAAGACGCATCTCGTGTCGGCGCTAGTGCAGGGCCTTCTGAACCTGGTTTTCTTCCTTTATCTTGTGCGAACCGAGGTGCGCGAGAAGCTGCGGTAAGGGTAGGAGTGCGTACCCTTAACGATAAGAACAGGTTGCAGAGAGCGGGGAAAGCTGCAAGGCAGAGCGCGGATCGCCCTTACTTTTTTCAACTTAAGTAATCTTACAGATACAACATAAGTAACGTATAAGAGAACTGACTCACCGTCGCACGCAGATTTTGGCTAAGGGTAGACTAATGAACCGCTTAGGCTCAAAGGCCCACATGTCCACCGCACTTACTTTTTTGTTACCAGTGACATTCGGAGGCGGAGAATTGTCCGCACCCACATCGGCGCGGCGAGGCGCCGCGCGCAAAAGGCTTCTGGCTACAGCGATTGCCGCACTGCTCGTTGTTTTCCTTGCGGGATCGCGGGCTGCGCTCTCTCAGTCAGCCACGGTGAACTGGACAAATGTACACCAGGAGATTGATGGCTTTGGCGCCTCGGATGCGTTCCAGGGGAATCTGTCTTCTGCGAACCAGGCTTTCTTTTTCGGTACGGGATCGGGGCAGCTTGGGCTGTCGATTCTCAGGGTCCAGGTGAGCAGCAACTCCGGCAATGCGCCAGGCGACTGCTCGAGCGTGAGCACGAGCTGCGCGGGCTCGTTTCTAAGCGATATGAAAGCAGCGGTTGCGAGTGGCGCCCGGGTGTATGCGTCGCCGTGGTCACCGCCGGCGCAATACACGACGAACGGCAGCGTGAACTGCCAATCGGGCGGCGGAAACGGAGCGCTATCGACATCGAGTTATGGCGCCTACGCAACGTGGCTGGCCAATTTTGTGCAGAGCCTGAAGCAGAACAGCATCAACCTCTATGCGATTTCGGTGCAGAACGAGCCGGACATGTGCATGTCGTATGACAGCGCGCTCTGGTCGGCATCGGACATCGATGCGTTCGTGAAGACGAATCTCGGCCCGACGTTTGCGGCGCAGGGTTTGCCGACGCTGATCTTTGCGCCGGAGGCGAGCGCCTACTCGTCGACGGTGGACCTGGGCTCATCGTGCGGTGGCGACTCTGCCTGCAACCAGTATGTCTCCGGCATCAACTGGCATGAGTACGGGTCGAGCTTCAGCAGTACGAGTTCGATCGGTGCGAATTCCTATCCCTCGAATTGGCCGAGCGGGAAGAAGTACTGGGAGACAGAGGCCTCGTGCGGAAGCGGTTTCGGACCGAGTTTCTGCGAGTCGGGATTCAACACCGACATTACGGATGCTCTGGACTGGGCCGCGATCATCGACCAGCGCATTGCCGTTGACAACGCCAATGCGTGGCTCTACTGGTGGCTGGTGCAAAGCAGCCCTACGTCCGATCAAGCCCTGACGGATGGAGGAAGCAGGATTGCGAAGCGCGCCTACATGCTGGGCCAGTACAGCAAGTTTGTGCGCCCGGGCTATTACCGCATCGATGCGACGCATCAGCCTCAGGAGGGCGTGAGCGTGTCAGCGTACAAGAACACGAGCACGAATGCGCTGGTGATTATCGCGACGAACTATAGTGGCTCTTCGGTGTCGCAGCAGTTCAGTTTGACGAATGCTCCCGCGTTCTCGTCGGTGACGCCGACGACGACTTCTTCAGACCTGAGCATGGCGGACCAGACGAGTGTAACGGTAGCGAAGAATGCATTCACCTACACACTGCCTGCCAACAGCAGTACCACCTTCGTCGGCAAAAGTGGCGCGGTTCCGGCGGCGCCCACCGGCCTGACCGGCACAGTGGTGCAGTAAAAGAAGAGGCAGAGAGCGGACTCGCGCGCGGCGGCGATTGAGGCGCCGCGCTCTCTTTGCGAGAACGTGAGATTCGCTCAGGAGCCGGAGTTGACATGTGGGTATAATCAACTTCAGAAACTCCCACAATCGATAAACTCCGGCTGCGTGCGCACGTGTCCACAGGAGATTTCTCCGTGGATCGCAGTCGAAAAGGGGCGCACATGGACAAACCACTTCTTGAAATACTGGCCTGGTTATTTGCGAAGAGCGAGGAAGATATCCTGGTCGAGGCCGAGATCGCCGCGATTACGTCAATGTACCTGGCAGAAGATCCAAGGCCGGAAGTCAGATTCTGACCTTGCGGCGTCGCGCCAGCCGACGATAAGCCCCGCCTAAATCATGCGCGCCGAGTGATTTGACGGCGCGGTAAAATCTATTTCGACATCACAAAAGCCTGTCGCGCGTTCCGTTTGCCATCCTTCGGTTTGGGGGCTTAGTCTCTGGTTCGGAGTGCCGTGGCCCCCAAGGGTTCTGCCACTCCGGGACAAGGTAAGTGTTCGCTGCTTTTACCTTTTGAGCGCATAACCCTTGCGAGACTCGGTTGCACAGGCGTGGGCGCGCCCGCCTGCTCGGTAAGCGTCAATCAGGTCCCACAATCCCCACCTTGAAACTCGGATCACTCAAGCGCGACGAGCGGCGTCCCGAGCCAAGCCTTTCAAACGCCAAGGAGATGTTTCCATGCCAATTACTTCTCAGGAACGCGAGCAGGTCGCGTCTGAACTTCAGCGCTTCGGCAAGGATCTTAACCTTACTGACCAGCAAAAGGAGAAACTCCATTCGGCCATGGTCGATGCACGCGAAAAGATCGCCGACTATCTTAAGAAGAACCCAAACACCAGCAGAGCGGACATCGTTGCCCACGTGAAGGCGCATCGGGACGAAATCCGTCAGCGGATTGGCAACTTCCTTTCGCCCGAGCAACTGAACAAATGGAACGCCGAAATCGCCAAAGCAAAGGAGTTCCTCGGCCAGAAGCTCGAAGCCTGATTGCCACAGATCCTGATTGCCACAGATCCTGGATCCCCCAGAGCCTTCGCCGGCCTGGGGGCTCCGGAGAACCTGACTACACGTCTCTCATTCTCTGACTCTTCTTCGTACACTTCTCATCGCCGTGTGTTCCCCACCGATAAGCCTCTCATCGGTGCGCGTTCATGTTTGTCCCGGTTTTGCACACAACCTTCGGCGTCCTGGCTCGCCTCTCATTCTTCACGGGCCCTGTCTCATGTGGAAGGATCCGCATGCACGATCGCCTCCGCTCCGCCGCCCTCGTCATCCTTGCTTCCGCAGCAGCGCTTCCCGCCGCCGCCCAGCTAGTGTCGCGCCCAGCGACAGTAGTGCTGGTTGCGCGCCTCGAGTCTCTTTCGGTTGCGCAGTCATCCACTCTGCTCGCGGGGCTAGCCGCTCATCCAGTTTCTGCCGCTGCCGCTCCGGTGATTTCCGTCACCAGCTCGTGGGCACTCCCTGCCAACAGCACGACAATGCGCGTAGTCGCCTACACCGTTGACGCAACGCCGACGCTGCCACTCTCTGCTGGTTCCCAAGCTGAGGGCTCTGGCAGTGCCCAGGCCGTGGCTTCCCCCTGGCCCCTCTGGACCGCCGCACCCTCTGAACCACTTTTCATCCAGACGGCCGCCACCAACGCCTTCACCTCCCGCACCGACGTGCTGCCTGCGGCCTCCCCCCTCCTTCCCGGCCGGCCTACCGGCGCACTTTTGATCGTCGCGCAGGCCCTCTAAGCCCCGGGCAAGCCATCCCCCTTTCGATCATCCGCATACCGCATAAGTCCCATTACCGGCGTCATCTACACGTCCTAATGGTCACATTGCAGCGCTCTCCAAAGTCATCTACGCTTGTCGAACGTTCCACAAATTGATGTGGTTCTATACGTTTCGGGCGCCAGACCGATCCTATTTCCATATCAAAGGTCCCTTAAAAACTTGGCAAGGAGAGTCACTAAATGTCCGGTAAAGTAAAGTTCGTCATCGCGGTAGGTTTGGCGCTTGCCGTTTCTTCCATTAGTTACGGCCAGAACCTTAATTCCACAGCCGCAACTGTCGCCCTCAACGCAACTCTCGCTGAATCTCTCACTGTGTCAGTGTCCGCCAACACCCTCAGCATTCCATTGACTGCTGGCGCCAAGTCTGCTGCGGCGGGGCCGCTGACGGTCACAACCGCCTGGGTACTGAAGAGCACCCGTAACAACGTGCAGGTAGTCAGCTTTCTTGGCAGCTCGACTGCGGCACTTTCCGACGGCACGAACAACATTCCGGCGTCGGCTGTACTGGGTCAGGTCAACAGCGGCACCTATGGCGCATACACCAACGGTGCTTCGAATGGCATCGGTCTGGCCGCCGCGACTCTCAATATTGGCACCACTGCCCTCACCAATACCACCCGCAACTCCAGCCGGACCGACACCCTCAATCTCGAGGTTGACCTTTCGACCGGCTCGCTGCCCCAACTGCCCGCGAGCACATACACCGGCACACTGAACCTCCAGGCGGTGGCCTACTAAGGCCACCCCCTTCACCTGCTGTACCTCACGCCCCCAGTGAGGAGGATATTCCGTTGTTGATGAAGAAATGGCTGTTCGGGGCCCTGCTGTTTGCCGGGCAATACTGCATCGCGCAAACGGTTTCGCCCGTCATTGTCGAGTACAAAGGCAAAGCAGAGGGCCGGATCGCCCTCACCAATAACACCCTGACGCCCATGGCCGTGGTGGCGGAGCCGAAAAGCTTCACCATCACGCCCGAGGGCACTGGTGTTTACACCGCGCTCGATCCCGCGATCCACGTTCAGCTTTCCTCATCAAGCTTCCGCGTAGATCCCGGCCAGACCTACTACCTCTTCTATAAGGCCACCGCGGAGAAGCTGCCCGCATGGTTCACTATTTATTCGATCTTTTCAGCCTTAAAGCGCGGTCCAGGCATGGATGTCCGCATCCTGTTGCCGCACACCGTCTATATCTATCCTAAAAAGCCCCAGACGAAGGGCAACATCATCAAGGTGACCAACGTCGTCTATTCGGCCAAGTCCAACAAGATTCTCTGCGACCTCGAAAACGACTCGCCCGATCTTGATCGAGTTGAGCAAATCAGTTTCTACGCCGGAGACGACAAAGCGGGCGCCACGGCCGCTGGCTTTCC
>JBATYG010000443.1:0-4857 GCA_049673945.1 Occallatibacter sp. | reverse complement strand
CGCGGAAAATGCTGATCCTTGAGCTCGTCGAGCGTCTTTCCGTTCAGCGCCCTGAACCGTCCGCTCACAACCGGCATCATGTCTGCCTCTGCCACGCCCGGCTGATGGTGAAGAAAGGCCTTCAACCCGGAAACCTCATCAGCGGTGATATCGATGAGGAAGACATTCGGCAGATTTGGTGCAGCTGTCTCACGCAGATCGCGCAGTAGACCTTGCTGCGTGAGATAAACGGCAAGGATCAGCATCACCCCTGTGCCCAGTGACGCCAGCACCGCGGCCGACTGGTTCCCGGGCCGATACAGATTGGCAAGACCGTGACGCAGCGATGACGGCAGTTGCAGTCGCACACGGTTCAAGAGTGAGCGCAGCAGCCACAACGCCAGCGCCGCAAGCAGCAGCAGCACGATCAGCGCAGCCGTGAACAGCAGCGCAAACCATCCGCCAATTCTTGCGGAATCTGAAAGCGCCCACGCAATCGCGCCAAGCGCCAGCACTACGATTGCCGCAATACCAATCTGCAGCCGGCGCGCCCACCAGCGCGCAAACCATGCGCGCGCTCCAGGTGTGACCTGCTCCACCAGACGGCGCAGCACCAGCACGGGGCGAACAGCTCTTACATCCAGCAACGGCGGCAAGCAAAAAAGCAGCGTGGTCAGCAGTCCCGTGCTCAGCCCCGCCAGCGCCGCGCGCCACGGAATCTCCATATGCGTGTGCACCGGCAGCAGTTTGCCAAAGACCGCAGGCAGCGCCAGCATCACGCCAACGCCAGCAGTCACGCCCAGCAGTCCTGCGGCAAGCCCCAGGCCCAGCGTCTGCAGCAAAAAGATGCGCAGCAGATCAGCCGATCGCGCACCAAGCGCCTTCAGAATCGCCAGCATGTCCATCCGCTGCTCGAGGTGAGCATGCATCGCCATCGCCACGCCGATTGCGCCCAGCACCATCGCCACGAGGCAGATCAGGCTCAGGATCCCCGTCGCGTTCTCCAGGCCTCGGCTGAGTGCCGGATTGCCTTCCTTGAAGTCGACGACCTGCGCATCCGGTAGTGCCGCTTCGATCTGTCTGCGCACAGCGGCAACATCTGCGCTCGGCGGCAGCTTCAGCAGGAGTCGCTCACTCGCCCTGCTTCCGGGGCCAAGCAATCCCGTCCTGTCCAGGGCGGCGCGCGAAATCATCACGCGAGGACCAATGCCGGCGCCGGCGCTGATGCGGTCTGGCTCCTGCCCCAGCACTGCGGCGATTTTGAAATTCCTCCCACCCAGCCGCATGGTCTGCCCCACGTGTGCGTTCAGCCGGATGAGAAACTCCTCCGCAACCACTGCCGAGTCGCCCTCAAGCGCTTGCCGCAGATTCATCGCCGGTTCGAGTTGCGCTTGCCCGTAGTACGGGTATTCCGCCGGATCGACAGCCTTGAGCGTAACCAGCAATGGAACCGGATCGGGCGGCACCGAAGCCATCGACACCGTTTCCACCACCATCGTCGAGCGCGCGCCATTCTCTTTGTCAAAGCTCGCGATCTTCTGCGTCTCCTGCGCCGTCGGCTGCCGGTAGATGCGCGCGCTCAAATCGCCACCCATCAGCGTCTGTGCTTCGCCGGTCAACGTCTGCCGAAAGCTCTCGCTGAAGCCGCGCACGCCCACCAGCGCCGCAACGCCCACGGCGACTGAAAGCACCACAAAGGCAAACTTGCCCGGCGCCGATTTCAGATCGCGCCAGCCGATCGCCGCCGCGCGATTCCAGCTCAATGCACGCTTAGCCATCGGTGTTTCTCTCCGCAGCTTGCGCAATCAGATCTCTTGCCGGCGCCAACGCGTCTTCCACAATCAATCCATCCTTCAGCACGATCCTGCGATCCGCCCGCCCCGCAACTTCCGGATCGTGTGTCACAAGCACCAACGTCGTCCCCGCGTCGCGATTGCGCTTCAGCAGCAGGTCCATCACGAGCTGCCCGTTTCTTGAATCAAGATTGCCCGTTGGCTCATCGGCCATCACAATCGGCGGATTCACCACGAATGCGCGCGCCAGCGCCACCCGTTGCTGCTCTCCGCCTGAAAGCTGAATTGGATAGTGATCCACGCGCTCGGCCAGTCCCACCGCATCCAGCAGATCGCGCGCGCGCTGCAAACCGCTTCCTGCGGCGTTCAGCTCAAAGGGCAGCAGCACATTTTCAAGCGCAGTCAGTGTCGGAATCAATTGGTACGACTGAAAGACAAAGCCGATCTTGCTTCCACGTACGGCTGCAAGTTCCGTCTCGGCAAGGTTGTGAATCGGCGTCCCATCCAGCCAGATCTCTCCCTCGCTCGGTGTATCCAGCCCCGCCAGCAATCCCAGCAGCGTGCTCTTGCCGCTGCCGCTCGCTCCTACGATTGCCACAAATTGTCCCGCAGGAATCTGGAGCGCAATGCCCCTCAGAATCTCGACTCGCCGCGATCCGTTCTGAATCCACTTCCTCACGTCCCGGACTTCAATCACCCGGCTACTCCAATCCGGCGCATTGCGCCACCCGCCCCATTTGCTCGCCTGCTGAGATATACGCAGAGCGTACTTTCACCGTTCCTCGCCGCACGCGGCTACACTGTTATCGTGGACGTTCGCCGCTGCCTGCTCGTTTCATGCTGCTGTCTTCTGGCCTTCTGCGCTCCGCTCTTCGCGGCCGACCGGCCGATTCTCGTCTGCTATGGAGACAGCATTACGGCGGGCTACGGCCTCACTCCCGGGCAGTCTTATCCCGACGCATTACAGCGCCAGCTCGACAAACTCGGGTATCGCTACCGGGTCCTCAACAAAGGCACCAGCGGCGCCACCACTAAGGATGCAGTCGCCAATCTTCGCTTCATCGTCGCTTTGCACCCCGCTCTCGCGATTGTCGAGTTCGGCGGCAACGACGGGCTGCGCGGGCTTCCTCCCGGCCAGACACGCATCAACCTCGACACCGTGATCACCACCCTTGCGAACGCACACGTCAAAATACTGCTTGCAGGCATCACGCTCCCACCTAACTACGGGCCCGACTACATCCACGCCTTCGATCAGATCTTCAGCGATCTCGCCGCAAAACATCACGTCGCCTTCGTGCCAATGATTTACAAGGACCTGGTCCACGTTCCGGGCACGATCCAGGCCGATGGCATCCATCCCACGGCAAAAGGCTCAGAAATCATCGCCACCACGCTCATTCCCGCCCTCAAGCCTTTGCTGCGCAGATAAGCCTATGACCGCCCCACCGCGCAGGCCGATTTCACTTCAACCGATGACCACGACCGGCTGAAACAGCGTTCCCGCCACGCGCTTTGCAACACCGGCGAGTTCCCGCTGGCCGGCAAAAAAACGTACCAGTGGCGCCTGCGAAAACTCCGGCAGGTTCGCCTGCGCTCCATTGCGCAACCGGCCCAGCACATACTCGTCGCCGGTCACGGCCGGCATCTCAGGCAGCAGATTGCGTGGATGCACGCAGACGTTCAGTAATCCTTGATTGTCGCCGGCCAATGCCTCCAGTTTGTTCAGGGCATGAGCATCCTGCAGTGTGAAAACGCCAGCGCGCGTGCGGCGCAGGCTCGCAAGATGGGCGCCGCACCCCAGGTCCTGGCCGATCTCATGCGCAACTGCGCGCACATAGCCACCCGCGCTGATCTCCATCTCGAAGCTCGCCTCATCTCCTTCGAGCCCTGTGATGGCAAAATGCCTGATGTCGACGCGCGCCGGCTTTAAGTCAACGGGTTTGCCTGCCCGGGCCAGCCTATGAGCCGGCGTGCCGTCAATTTTCTTAGCAGAGAAAGGCGGAGGCATCTGCTGCATCTCTCCATGAAACCGCCGCGCGGCCGCGCGAATCGTATCGAGCGTCAGGCCCGGCTCCGTCTGCACGCCCGCAGGCGAGCCTTCTGCGTCGTAGGTGTCTGTCGCGAAGCCAAAGCGGATGCGCCCCGTATAGGCCTTTTCCGCGGAAGTGAAATACTGCGCCAGGCGCGTGAATTTGCCCAGCAGCAGCGGCAGCACGCCGGTCGCCATCGGGTCCAGCGTGCCCAGGTGCCCGATCGATCGCTCACCGGTGATCCTGCGAAGGCGCGCCACCACATCATGGCTCGTCATACCACCCGGCTTGTCGATCACCAGAAGTCCGTTCACCCAGATACTCTAGCCGACGATGCGGCCGACGGTCACAGACCAGGCTCCGGCTGACGCACCAGCGACAGAAATTCCGAGCGCGTTTCCTTCTCCCTGAAGCAGCCCACCATCGCCGAAGTCACTGTGGAAGAATTCTGCTTCTCGATGCCGCGCATCATCATGCACAGGTGCCGCGCCTCGATCACCACGCCCACGCCGTGCGGAGCGATCGCCTCCTGAATCGCATCGGCAATCTGCCGCGTCATGCGCTCCTGCACCTGCAGCCGCCGCGCGAATACTTCCACCAGCCGCGCAATCTTGCTCAGCCCGATCACCTTGCCCTTGGGGATATACGCCACATGCACTTTGCCAAAGAAAGGCAGCATGTGATGTTCGCAGAGCGAGAACATCTCCACATCCCTGACGATCACCATCTCGTCATAGTCCACGTCGAACAAGGCGCCGCGCAGGATTTGCGTTGGATCTTCCTGGTAGCCCTTCGTCAAAAACGCCATTGCCTTTTCGACGCGCGCAGGCGTCGCCACCAGGCCGTCGCGATCGGGATCCTCGCCCAGCCGGCTGAGGATCTCACGATAGATTTCCTGTGTTGTGAACTCGCCGAGAGACTCGTCTTTCCCAACCGCTCTACGCACAGGCTTCGTCACCGCAATCGGTTGCGCCATCTTCCCATCCTCTCGTTATGCGCTGAAGCACTGGAAAAAATTGTTCTCAGTCTCTTCCACGCGCACATACTCCAGC
>JBATYG010000442.1:0-6954 GCA_049673945.1 Occallatibacter sp. | reverse complement strand
GCGTGATCTATCAGACCTACGATGTGACGGGGTTTCTCGCCGCTGGGAAGAACGCAATCGGAGCATGGCTGGCGCCGGGTTGGTACGCCACGCCGCTCGAGTGGTTCCAGCAGCCGAATAACTACGGTGTCACGCCTCCGGCGCTGCGCGCACAATTACGCATCGAGCACAGCGATGGCAGTGTGGAATGGGTGATGACGGACGCCGCGTGGCAGGCGAAGCCCTCATACATCGTGCACTCCGAGTTATACGACGGCGAAACACAGGATGCGAGGCTGGAAGAGCCCGGATGGGATACAGCAGCTTTTCAGGCCAGCGGATGGTGGCCTGTGGACACCATCGAGCCAAAACCGGTGGCGATCCTTGCGCAGGATTTTCAACCGATCCGTATGGAGAAAGTGCTGGCGGCGCAAAAGATCACTGAGCCTCAGCCAGGCGTCTATGTGTTCGACTTCGGGCAGAACATGGCGGGCGTCGAGCGGCTGCGCGTCTCCGGCCCCGCGGGCACGGATGTGCGCGTGCGCTTTGCCGAGATCGTCAACAGCGACGGAACCATCTACACCGAGAATCTGCGCACTGCGAAGGCGACGGATCACTTCATTTTGTCGGGCCACGGCATTGAAGAGCTGACGCCGCAGTTTACGTTTCATGGCTATCGCTATGCCGAACTGACCGGCCTGCCTTCAGCGCCGGGCAAAGACGCAATCGCTGCTCTCGTGATCCATACTCAGGCGCCGTTTACTTCGGAGCTCAAGACCGGCAGCCCGATGATCGATCAGTTGTGGAGCAATATCGTCTGGGGACAGCGATCGAACTTTGTGGGCCTGCCAACCGATTGTCCGCAGCGCGATGAGCGGCTGGGCTGGATGGCCGATGCGCAGGTTTTCTGGCGGACCGCGACCTACAACATGGACCTCGCCGCATTCACTCGGAAGTTTGGCGGCGACATGCGCGGAACGCAGGCGGGAACGCCATTTTACGGAATCTATTCGCCTGGCACCGCGAACGAGAATATGGGCACCGGCGCCGGATGGAGCGATGCCGGCGTGATTATTCCGTGGACCTCGTGGCTGCAGACGGGCGATACGCGCGTCATCGAGCAGAACTGGGCTGCGATGGAAAAGTACCTCGCTGCAATCGAGGCTGCAAATCCCGACGGACTGTGGAAGAAGGACTCGGGCACTCCGTTTGGCGATTGGCTGTCGCCCGAAGGGCCCACCGACTTCGGGCTGATTGCCACGGCATATTGGGCGTATGACGCGACGTTGATGCGCGAGATGGCGCGCGCGCTCGGACGCGCAAGGGACGAAGAGAAATATGCACAGCTTTTCGAGAAGATTCGCGCAGCCTTTCAGAAGCAGTACGTGCGGAGTGATGGATTTGTTGCGGGCGCGGATAACAGCAGATCCCCCTTCGGCGAGATCAACAACCCTGACGCGAAGAGCAAAGGCGGGGATACGCAGACCGGCTACGTGCTGGCTCTCCATATGAATCTTGTGCCCGCCGCATTGCGCGGGGCAGCGGCACAGAAGCTGGTGGACAAGATCGAGGCGAATCGCGGCCTGCTCGGGACGGGCTTCCTGGGAACTCCCTATCTGCTCGAGGAGCTGACCCGGACAGGGCATTCGGATTTGGCTTACGCGTTGCTGATGAACACGCGCTATCCATCATGGGGATACCTGGTTGAACATGGCGCGACCACGACGTGGGAGCGCTGGAACGGCGACCAGATGAAAAGCGACCCGAGCATGAACTCCTACAACCACTACGCATACGGCGCCGTCGCGGACTGGATCTATCGCTATGCGGCGGGCGTGGATGCGACCCCGCTCGACGCGGGCTTTCATACCGTGATGCTGCGTCCGGTCTTCGATGCGCGTCTCGGTCACGTGGCATTCGATTACGACTCGAGCTATGGGCCGATTCATTCCGACTGGACAGTGAAGGGTGAAGAGGCTGCCTGGAACGTAACCGTGCCTGCCAATACGACTGCGTGGCTCGATGCCGATCTCGCCGCGAAGTGCACGCTGGATGGCACGCCGCTTGCCCAGAGCAGGCTGGCGAAGGCTACGGCACTGGCTGGGCGAAGCGGTTTTGAAGTGCCTGCAGGCAGCTACGCGCTTGATGTAACAATGCAGTGAACGAACGAGGCAGCTGGGAATTGCGGAGAGAGGAAATTCATGTCAATTGTCGCTGGAATCGGGTGGCACGTTCTGGGAGCGGCGATGGCTGCGTCGTTTTATGCGCCGATCGAGAAAGTAAAGAAATGGTCGTGGGAAACCACCTGGGCCGTAGCAGGATTCTTCTCGTGGATACTGTTGCCGATTAGCGTGAGTCTGCTACTGCTGCCGGATTTCCGCGGCTTCTACGCCTCGATGGATCCGCATCTGCTCCTGAAGGTAGCGCTCTTCGGCGCGATGTGGGGTGTGGGCAATGTCAGCTACGGGCTCACGATGCGGCACCTGGGCATGAGCCTCGGCATCGGCGTGGCGATCGGCGTCACTTTGGTTGTCGGCACGCTCATTCCGCCTATGATGCATGGCCAGCTTGGTTTTCTCTTCGAGACGAAGAGTGGGATGCTGACGATGGTCGGCGTACTGGTGGCGCTCATCGGCGTCGCCGTCGTGTCGTACGCAGGGCATAAGAAGGAGTTGCTCTCGCGCGCCGGCGAGGCACAGGAGTTCAATCTGACACTGGGCATTCTTCTCGCCGTGATGTGCGGAATTTTTTCGTCCGGAATGTCGTTTGCCATTGATGCGGCTAAGCCGATGGAAGCTGCGGCACTCCACCTGGGCGTGAATCCGCTCTATGCCGCGCTGCCCAGTTACGTCTTCATCATGGGCGGCGGAGCGGTGATCAACCTTGGCTACTGCTTCTTCAGGCTGGCCACTCTCAGCAAGCTCTCGCTGCGAGACGATCTGCATCAGCCGGGCCCGACGCTCAGAAAGAACGGCCTGCTCGCAGCGACCGGCGGCATCATGTGGTATCTGCAGTTCTTCTTTTATGCGTGGGGTGCGGCGAATATACCGCAGCATCTCTCCTATGTGAACTGGATGCTGCATATGAGTATCTACGTGCTCTGTGGCGGTCTGGTCGGGCTCGCGCTGGGCGAGTGGAAGGGCGTCGGTTCGCGCCCGGTGCGTTTATTGTGGGTCGGCATCGCGATCATCATTCTCGCGGCCAATCTGGTCGGAATGGCTTCTTGAGGCGTCGAGTAATCTCAGCGCAAAAAAACGCCGGAGCAACGAGCTCCGGCGTCGCTGCGTTGAGAGAGAGTTCTACTCGCTGATTGTCTCGTGCAGTGGCAGTTCCCGTGAAGAGGAACCGACGCTGACCGTGCGCTTGCCGGTGGCCATGATCCACTTCTGCTGTGCCGTCGACCAGTACTGTAGCTGGCGAGGCTCAACGTGCAGAGTGATTGCCTGCGACGCGCCCGCTGGAACGTGAACGCGGTCGAAGGCGACCAGCGCGCGCACCGGGAACTGCACGCCCGAAGGAATCTCGGCGGGTGCGCTGAGGTACACCTGCGGCACTTCATCGGAGTCGACGCCTCCGGTGTTCTTGACGGTGACCTTCACGTCAAGACCGCCATCGCCCGACTTCTTTACCTTGAGGCCGGAGTAGGCGAACGTCGTGTAACTCAGCCCGTAGCCAAAGGGATAGAGCGGATCGATGTTTTCCTTGTCGAACCAGCGATAGCCGATGTTCACGCCTTCCGTGTACGTCGTCTTGCCGTCGACGCCTTTCGCCGAGCGCTCTGGATACTTCGGGTCGGTGGCCGCGTAGTCCGTGAGGCTCTTCGCCCACGTGATCGGCAGGCGGCCCGCGGGGCTGGTCTTGCCAAGCAGGATGTTGGCCGTTGACCATCCACCTTCATCACCGGGCCACCACATCTCGAGCACGCCCTTCACCTTGTCAATCCACGGCAGGGCAATTGGCTGGCTGGTGTTGAGCACCACAACGGTGTTGGGATTCACGGCGGCAATCTCTTCGACAAGTTTGTCCTGGTCCCCTGGAAGACCGAAAACAGGAGTCAGACGAGTCCAGACGAAGACGACAGCAACTTTGGCTTTCTTTGCCGCGTCGATTGCCGCCTGGTGATCCGCCGCGCGCTGCCCGGGTGTGTACCAGGCGAGCCGCACCTGCACTGGAGCGCTGGAGGTGTCGTGGCTGGTGCTGACTTCAATCGCATGCGGCCCCTCCGTGAGTTCAATCGCGCGGCGCACATTGTCGAGGCCGTCGGTCGTTGGAACGACGTTGTCCTGGTTGGCCTGCAGAATGTCGCCGTGCACGCCACCCTGAAAGGCTCCAGTCGCGGCGAGGCGCTTGCCGTCGATCGAGATGCGCGCGTTCGTGCCGAGAGCCTGCAGATAGATCCAGTAGCTGCCCGCGGCCGGCACGGTGAGCGTGCCCTTCCAGGTTGGAGTGGAGTTAGCAGGCAATGCGTTGTTGCCCTTCAAGCTGAAGTCGAGTGTTGCGTCAGTCTGTGCCGCACCCGCGCCGGTACGCTCAAGGCCCGGCTGGCCATCATGGCTCAGCGCTGAGGCCGGGATCGGCGAACCCATCATGTCGTCATTGACCGCAAATTGAATGCCCGCGTTACCGGAGACCTTCTTCATCGCGGCCAGCGGCCCAATCTGGCGCTGCGGCAGTCCCACAGAGCGCTCGCCATTGATGCCGATGGAATCAACCTGGCCCGCGGTCGGTCCGATCAGGACAACGGAGTCGAGATCGGCCGATTTAAGCGGGAGAATGCTGTCCTGGTTCTTCAGCAGCACAGCAGCGTCCTCGCCGGTCTTCTCAATAATCTTCGCGTTGGCTTCGATCGACTGCGCAGTGACGTCGTGCTTGGACTGCCCGTCGAGGTAGCCGAAGTGCGCGATCTCATAGAGCACGCGGCCTGCAGCGCGCGTGACGGTGGCTTCAGTCACCGTGCCGTCCTTCAGGGCTTCGGTCATCTTTTTCGGGCTGAGCTTCACGCCAAAGTCGCCCATCGCGCCGCGTACGGGAGCTGGCTCCTCCGGGATGTGGCCGCCGAACATCGCCTCATTCATCTCCGCAGCCTGCTTCGGGTCCATGTGCAGGGGAGGCGGTGGGGGCAGGGCGTCAAAGAACGACGGCAGGAAGGCTCCAATGGGGCCGGGCTGGCCGCCGGGCATCTCCATGTCGAGGCCGGCGTTGATGAAATCGACGTTGTGAACCGCGCCCCAGTCGGAGGTGACAAAACCTCTGAAGCCGAGTTGATCGCGAAGGATCGTCGTCAGCGTGTCCTTGTTCCCGCAGGCAAAGGTGCCATTCACGCGGTTGTACGAGCACATGATCGAGGAGACGCCGGCCTTGATCGCCGCGGCGAAAGGTGCTACGTAGACCTCATGCAGGGTTTGGTCGTCTACGAAGATGTTGGAGGCGTTCGAGTCATACGCGACGTAGTGCTTGATCTGCGCCATCACGTGCTGCGACTGGATGCCTTTGACTTCCGCAACACCCATCTGTGTGGTGAGGAAGGGATCTTCGCCGAAGGTGTTGTAGGCGCGGCCGAACTCGAGATCGCGCACCATGTTGACAAAGGGCTGCAGAGAAACATCGATGCCCAGCGCGCGGTCTTCGCGGCCGATCACGAGGCCGTTGTCCTCGGCGTCTTTCACGCTGAAGGTTGCTGCCACACCCATCGTCGCGGTTTCTCCCTGCGACGGGTGGCGCGTCAGCGCCCCAGGAGGTCCATCGGCAAAACGCAGACCGGGAATCCCAAGCCGCGGGATGCCGGCGAGGTAGCCGGCCTGTCCCTGGTAAACCGCGGGGTCTTCCTTGGTGCCGTGGATCAGCGTGAGCTTTTCCGCGAGAGTCATCTGGCTGAGCAGCTTGTCAACGCGCACATCGCCCGTGACGACCGGAACGGATTGCGCGAAGGCGGGCGACAGGGAGAGCGCGAGTGCTGCGACGGTAAGAAATTGGCGACCTTTGTGACGCCCAAATAGACAATGCATGTTCACGACCTTTGCGGATTGCAAGAGTTGCCTCCTGAGCAAGGCGATCCCTCGCGAAATCGACAACACTGGGCTTGTGCGGCCTGCGAAGACGCGGGGTTTCTGACAGCTTAGGCTGACGGCAAGCAAGTGTAGTGGATGAGGGGTGCAGTTGTAAGCAGGCCGCGATCTTAAGAAATGTTAAGCGGCGAGCGGGAACCAACCTCATCCCCATCTCGCGATGCTTCAATCACCACGAATGGGTGCCCCGGATGCATGGGCTCGTACCCCGGGCGCGACTTCAGTCGCTGCGAAGGGCAAACCTAAGGCAGCGGTAGCTCCCTGTCCAGTCCGGCGTTGATGAGATCGTGGCGCAGGCGCTCTACCGTTGAGAACTGAATAGCCTGAATGCCCAGGTCGTGCGCCGCGTCGATATTGATTTGCTTGTCGTCGAGGAAGAGAGTTTCATCGGGCCGGGTGCCGAGTTTCTGTAGCGTGTAGAGGTAAATTTTTGGGTCGGGCTTGGCGAGGCGAAGCTGGTAACTCCAAACCAGCGCGTCGAAGTTTTCGATCCATTGAAATTCGCGCTTGATGCTATCGAGCACAGAGTCGCCCATATTGGAGAGAATGGCGGTACGCAGACCGTGCTGCCTGAGACGCGCCTGCCAGGCAACCATCACCGGATTCTGCGTTGTCCACATGCGGGCATCGTGCCGGTTGAGCTCAGCAAGAGCCTCGGGGCCAAGGTCAAGGTCTGCGTCCGTGAGGAACTTCTGCCAGAAGGCGACCCCGGAGAGCTTGCCTTCGTCGTAGGCGTGGCGGTCGGCCCAGTAGAGAGTCTCGAAGCGCTCAAGCGGCAGACCGGTGATGCGAATCATCTCATTGTGGGCGCCGGAATCGGGTGGCCCCGTGAGCACCATGCCGTAGTCGAAGATCACCGCGCGCAAAGCCAACATTGCCCTCCTGATGCCCGTGTATGGTGGAAAGGGGC
>JBATYG010000441.1:0-1647 GCA_049673945.1 Occallatibacter sp. | reverse complement strand
CCCCGCGGCTGCTCCCTCACATGCAGCGGCGCCCGCTGCGGCCCCCACACCAACCCCGGCAGCTCCGCCGGCCAAAGCGTCCAAGTCGGCCTCGACGCCGCCTTCAACCGCTGCGGCTCCGGGAGGTGGCCCGGGTCTTGTCTGGGTCAACACGGGTTCCAACGTGTACCACTGCTACGGAAGCAGGTACTACGGCAACACTAAGGCCGGAAAGTACGAGACTGAAGCCCAGGCCAAGGCCGCGGGCGCGCGCCCTGACCACGGCAAAGCCTGCGGTCAGTAGATTCCGCAGGAGGGCGAGTTATCGGCGTCCCAAAAGAGTTCCGTTGGATCACCTTCTAACGCACGTGGAAACGCTGGATTCGCTTTGGTCTATGCAAAGCGGGTGTTCGAGGGCCTCGGCATCCTCGGCGCCAGCTTTCGTCTGGATGCTTGAATGATCGCTGTGCGTGCGGCACTCGCGGGACGGCTGCTTTTATGTCGCGGTGATCTCAGGTTGAAATGAAGTGTTAAGCGCCATTATCTGTGATCTGTGATTCGTGCTTTCTTAACTGCCAGAATTGAAAGAAGTCAGCGTAACAAATCAAAAATGGGAAAGTGACGCCGAGTAACGCAGACGCGAGCCAGATCTCGAAGTCATTTGCCGGTGGACCTGACCTGAGCGGGCCGCTGATCAACCCGCAAAGGGCGCTATAGAGTAGCGCAAGCGCGGTGCCTATAACGGCTGAGGCCAGGGTATTGAGAACACCTCTCACCGGCTGCGCGAACTTCTTGAACAGAGATCCATGCAGCATGTTCAAGACGATAATCGTCCCGAAGATGAACGGGATGGGAACGCGGACCATGAATCGGAGAGCGTCTATTCCGAGAGCGAAGACTCCGACGTAAAAAACGATTCCCCCCAGCACCAGGCAGAGCAAAGTCCAGGCGAGCCCCAACACCGGCTGCCTCATCAGCCTCGCGGACATAGTGAAAGGCCAAAGGTCGAAATTAAGCACTAGAAACATGATTGCGCCAAAGGTGATGTAGAAGACCAGAGCGAGGTTCGCATTGATGAGGCCGCCGGGATCGAGAGATGCGACGTAGACGGGCGCGCCTCGCATGAAGGCGTAATTAAAAAGCAGTCGGAACAGGAGAAAGTTTGCGGCATAACAGGCGGCCAGCATGGTCAGGCCGGCAGCGACGGGATTCTTGATCAATGAACTGAAGGGCCAGCCGCCAAACATGATGGCCGCCATGAAAGTGACCACCACCATTGCGATTGTGCACATCATGAGCATCGGCGCCGGGGGATTGAGGTTGCCGCCCACTACGGCCCACGTTGCCGCTCCGCCAACAGCCCCTGCCAGGAGTGTGAATAGAATCAGCAGAAATCCCTTGAGGGGCTGCGGGCGCGAAGCTGCGAATTCCGGTTTCTTGCATCCCCAGACGACGCCGATAACGATCTCCATCGGAACGACGGAGATGAGGCAAAACGAAACCCAGCCCATAAAAGTTGGGGCATCAAAGAGCGAGATGAAGCCCAGGGAAACCGTAACGACGATGGCGGAGGCGGCGATGCCAGCGAACGGTTGCTTGAGGTTCATCTTATGTGCCCGGGCATGACGACGTAACCAATGACGTGCACCCGGTACCAACGGCGAAAGC
>JBATYG010000440.1:0-1628 GCA_049673945.1 Occallatibacter sp. | reverse complement strand
ATGTACAACGGTACACCGCGATATGAGCTTTCTCCCACCACCCCGCTCGATCCCCGAATCACCAGAATCGGAAGGTTCCTCAGGCGGAGCAGTCTGGATGAATTACCTCAACTAATTAATGTTTTTCTGGGAAATATGTCCCTGGTTGGGCCCAGGCCGGAGATGCCCTTTATCGTGCAGGTCTATACCTCCGAGCAGCGGCAGAGGCTTCAGGTCAGCCCCGGTATCACCGGCCTATGGCAGCTGAGCGCCGATAGGGCCTTCCCTATCCACGAAAACATTGAGTATGACCTTTACTACATCCGAAACCGGGGCTTCTTTATTGATATCGCAGTTCTGATACACACATTGCTCTTTGCGATGCGGGGAGGGATATGATGACCTCGACTTCTGACACGCAACGAAGCTCGAAGCTATATTGGCTATCATTGGATCCCGTCCACCCTGACGCCAATGACTGTTGTGGCCCTGTGCACTGTTCAATTCTTTCTCGTCACAAGACAACGGTCGGCCATCATGTTTGCCTCCGAGGAAATCGATGAGCGTCGCGATCATCACCGGATCGTCGGGATTAGTCGGATCGGAAGCTGTCGCTTATTTCGCGGCTCTCGGATTCGACGTGGTGGGAGTCGACAATGGAATGCGCGAGGTATTCTTCGGCCGATCCGCTTCCACGCGATGGATGACAGAGAAGTTGAAAAACACTGTGCGTGGCTATACCCATTACGACGTGGATATACGAGATGCGCCAGCAATAAATCAGGTCTTCGCCAGGTATTCCAGCGACATCGCGCTCATCATACATGCTGCTGCACAGCCGTCGCACGATTGGGCAGCCAACGATCCCACTACGGACTTTACGGTCAATGCGAACGGGACCTCCGTACTGCTCGAAGCAGCACGAAATCATTCCCCCGGAGCGGTCTTCATATTCATGTCGACGAATAAGGTCTACGGAGATCACCCCAATCGTTTACCCCTCGTGGAGTTGGGTACTCGTTGGGAGATTGATCCGGAGCATGAGTATGCCGATGGGATCCCGGAGGGCATGTCAATCGACGGAACGATGCATAGCCTGTTTGGCGCGTCAAAGGTTGCTGCAGACATGCTTGTTCAGGAATACGGCCGCTATTTTGGCATGCAGACCGCCTGCTTTCGAGGCGGATGCCTGACCGGTCCGAATCACTCCGGGACTCAACTCCACGGGTTCCTGGCCTATCTGATGAAATGCGCCGTTACGGGCACCCAGTACACGATTTTCGGCTATAAGCGAAAACAGGTCCGCGACAACATTCACAGCGCTGATCTGATTCGGGCATTCCATCACTTTTTTCTCAATCCACGTTGTGGCGTGGCTTATAACATCGGCGGCGGCCGCTTCAGCAACTGCTCTATGCTGGAGGCAGTAAAGCTCTGCGAAACACTCACCGGTAACGCGCTGAATTGCATCTATGTAAACGAACACCGTAGAGGCGATCACGTCTGGTGGATTAGTGACCTGTCTCACTTCAAAGCTGACTATCCGGATTGGTCCTTGCGCTTTGATGTCCCGGAGATCCTGCAGCAGATCTATGAGCTGAATGTTGAGCGCTGGGGGGCTGGATGCTCAGTTTAGGAAAGCAAAATGT
>JBATYG010000439.1:0-1667 GCA_049673945.1 Occallatibacter sp. | reverse complement strand
ACTGCAGGCGCATCGGCGGTGAGGGCTACCTGCGCCGCGCGGGCTTCAGTGCCCCGCACGTAGTCGCGGGCGATGCCGGGTGTGAGCAGCGTGAAGGGCGCTGCAGCGCCGACGAGCGAATGCAGCTCATCGGTGAAAGCTGTGGCCTCCAGCATCTCTGGCAGCAGAACAATGCCGGGCTTGGTGCAGAACTGGCCAGCGCCGAGCGTGAACGATCCGAAGAGGCCCTTGGCCAGAGCCGCGGGGTCTTTGCGCAGTGCGCCGGGCAGGATGAAGACCGGGTTGCCGCTCGACATCTCGGTGAAACACGGGATAGGATCGGGCCGGGCGGCGGCGAGGTCCATGAGAGCACGGCCGCCGCGCAGCGAGCCTGTGAAGGCGACCGCACGCACGAGAGGATGGCGGACCAGCGCGGAGCCTACCTCGACGCCAGCGTCAAAAATGAGCGAGAAGACGCCGGGGTGCAGATTTTCGGCGGCTGCGGCCTCGGTAAGAATCTGCGCGACGAGTTCGCCTGTGCCGGGGTGCGCAGGATGCGCCTTGACGATGACGGGGCAGCCGGCGGCAAGCGCGGAGGCGGTGTCTCCGCCGGCGACCGAGAAGGCAAGTGGAAAATTGCTGGCGCCGAAGCCGACGACGGGGCCGAGCGGGCGCAGCATGGAGCGAATGTCAGGACGCGGCAGGGGCTTGCGGTCGGGCAACGCGGGGTCGATGCGCGCGTTGACCCAGGAGCCCTCCTCGATGACGCCGGCAAAGAGACGAAGCTGGTTCGAGGTGCGGGCTACTTCACCGAGGAGACGCGGCATCGGCAGCGCGGTTTCAAGATGCGCACGCTCGGCACGCGCCTGGGCATTTGCGTCGAGGCCGTCGGCGGCGCGGCGCAGAAAGGCGGCCCGGGTTTGGCCGCTGGTCTGCGATAAGGTCGTGAACGCTTCGGCGGCGGCTTCGGCAGCGCGGTTCACTTCTTCGGCCGTTGCCGAGTAAAAATGCTGCTCGATGTTCGCGCCCGTCTGTGGATTGATGGCCTGAAAGGTTTTGCCGCCGCGTGAACCACGCATGCCGTTGAAGAAGGAAGTGCCGGTGAGTGCCATAGTCATTTGGATTATGCCGTAGCGGTTAGAGATGCGTGCGAGTGGCTATTCTGCGACGACGGGATTGGTGAGCGAGCCGAGACCTTCAATGGTAATGGTGACGGTCTCGCCGGGTTTGAGCCAGCGCTTCGGAGTGCGGCCAAGGCCAACGCCGTAAGGCGTGCCCGTGGAGACGATGTCGCCGGGCAACAGCGGCGTGATCGAGGAAAGGTATTCGACGAGCTCGGGAATCTTGAAGATCAGCTCGCGGGTATTTGAGCTCTGGTGAACGACGCCGTCGATAGCCAGCTCGATGTTGAGGTTGTGCGGATCGGCGATCTCGTCTGCGGTGACGATGGCTGGTCCAAGCGGGCAAAAGGTGGGGAAGCTCTTGCTCATGGACCACTGGGAGGTGGCGAACTGCACGTCGCGCGCGCTCATGTCGTTCACTATCGTGTAGCCGTAGACGTGCTCGCGCCAGGCGGAAGCCGGAATGCGGTAGCCGCCCTTGCCGATGACGAAGGCGAACTCTGCTTCGTAGTCGGGCTCGGTCGAGTTCTTAGGCAACACGATGTTTTCGCCCGGCCCGATAATCGC
>JBATYG010000438.1:0-4411 GCA_049673945.1 Occallatibacter sp. | reverse complement strand
GCGCCGGTGGAGATGCCTCCATCGACGAGCAGAGTCTGGCCGGTGACGTAGCGGCTTGATTCCGACGCGAGGAAGACGATAGCGCCGTCGAGATCGTCGGGGCGGCCGGGCCGCTTCATCGGAATGCGATCGGTGATGTAGTCGACCCACGCGGCGTTCTGGTAGAGCACTTCATTCTGCTTCGTTTTGAACCAGCCGGGGGCGAGGCAGTTCACTGTGACGCCCTTGCTGCCCCAGTCGTCGGCGAGGCTCATGGTGAGCTGGCGAATGCCGCCACGGCTGGCTCCATAAGGCGCGAGGCCTGCGTAGCCGGCAACGCTGGTGACGGAGCCGATGTTGATGATGCGTCCGTAGCCGCGCTCGATCATACCGCGTGCGACGGCCTGCGCGACAAAAAAGGCGCCGCGCAGGTTGGTGTCGAGGATGGTGTTCCAGTCGTCCCAGGTCACATCGAGAGCGGGCTTGCGGATATTGCAGCCCGCGTTGTTGACGAGGATGTCGATCTTGCCGTAGTGGCCTTCAATCTGCGCAACGGCGCTTTGAATGCTGGCGTGGTCGCGCACGTCGAGCGCGGCGCAGAAGACCTGGCGGCCGAGCGAACGAATTTCCTTTGCGAAGTCAGAGAGCGCGCCGACTTCGCGGCTGGTGATGGCGAGGTCTGCGCCGGCGCGCGCGAGGGCGCGTGAAAAGTATTGGCCGAGGCCGCGGCTGCCGCCGGTGACGAGAGCGACCCTTCCTGACAAGTCGAAGAGCGAATTCTCCATGGACAATTTTTCCCTCAGGGTTCAAGAACAACTTTGAGCAGGCCGGGCTCGCGGTTGTAGAGACGCTCGAACCACGAGACACCTTCTTCGAGCGGCGCGACGGCAGTGATGAGCGGCTCGACGGAGATGGCGCCGCGGGCCATGAGATCGATGCAGGCGGGGTATTCGCCACAGGAAGCGCAAGAGCCTTGCAGGCGAATCTGCCGTGTGACGACGGACTGCAGGCCGATTTCAACAGTGGGTGCAACGTTGCCGACGAGAGTGACCGCGCCGCCTTTGCGCACGCTGTCGATGGCGAGAGTCACAGCGGGCGTGATGCCGACGCACTCCATTGCAACGTCTGCGCCGCGGCCTTCGGTGTGTTCCAGTATCTGTTGGATCACGTCGGCGCTGCGCGAGTTGAAGGTGTGGGTGGCGCCCAGTTTGCCGGCGAGCGCGAGGCGGGTATCGTCCACATCGAGTACGAAAACGCGGCCGGCGCCCGCGAGGCGCACCGCCTGCAGGGTGAGAAGACCGATCATGCCGGCGCCGACGACGACCGCGGTGTCATCGAGTGCGATGGGCGTGAGCGCGGTGGCGTGAACCGCGACGGAGACGGCCTCAATCAGCGCGGCGTGCGCAAACGGCATGGTGTCATGCAGTCGATAGGCAATGCGGGCGGGCACGGTGGTGAACTCCGCGAAGGCGCCCATGCGGCGAAAAAGTGGCGTGGAGACGCCGACGACCTCGCGGTTATCGCATAGGTTGACAAGTCCGCGCCGGCAGTAGAAGCAGTCGCCGCAGTAAACGGTGGAGTCGAAGGTGACGCGGTCGCCGGGGCGGAAGGCGCTGACCCCGCTGCCGACGGCTTCAACAATGCCCGCAGCCTCGTGGCCCATCACCAGCGGAGGGATGCGGCGGCCGGTGCTGCCGTCGTAGCCGTGAACATCGCTGCCGCAGATGCCGCAGGCCTTGACGCGAATGAGCAGCTCGTCCTCTGCCGGATGCGGCATGGGCAGATCCTGCAGGGAGAGCTCTTTATAGGAAGAGAGAACCAAGGCTTTCATAACTTTTCCACGCGCAATTCATTGTACGCATTGGGGACTACGAAACGGTGGCATGCTTTGTCGGCTGGGGCACTTGTTCCGGTTCGATGCGGCCGAGCAGAAAGATATAAGCGGCGATGCCGATGAAGAGGTAGACAGCCGCCACGCCGAAAGCCCACGCGAAGGAATGCGTGATGGCGAAGATATAGCCGGTGATGATGGGCGCGGCGATGCCGGAAAGCTGGTTTGAAAAGTTGAGAATGCCACCGACACGGCCCACGTTGTTCCTGGCGGCGATAAGCGAGGGAATCGACCAGCCGACCGGCGCAGCCGCGGAGAGGCCGCCGATCGAGACGCTGATCCAGAGAAGAGCCTGGTGCGCGGTGGTGGCGCGAGCAGCGCCGAGGATGCCGAGGCCGAAGGCCGTGCCGGTGATGAGGACAACCTGGCGCACGCGGCTTGCGTCGTAGCCGCGGCGGATCAGCGCGTCCACAAGCCAGCCGCCGATGGCGAGATCGGCAAAGGTAGCCACGAGCCACGGCATGCTGGTGTAGAGGAACGAGTGGTAGAGGTCGATGTGCAGCGCGAGCGAGAGGTAGCTGGGCAGCCACGTGAGCAGCAGATAGAAGACGTAGTTATAGGAGCCGAAGCCGATGGAGAGGCCAATAACCTTTTTTCGCTCGAGGAGAAAGCCGAGCGACTCGGGCTCGGCAATGGCGGTCGCTTCGGATGGCGGCTCGGCGGCCGCGGAGATGGCATGCTTCTCAGCTTCGGTGAGTGAAGGGTCATCGGCGGGATCGCGGTAGAGCTTCCAGAAGAGAAAGAAGTAAAGCAGACTGATGAGTCCGGTAAGCGCGAAGCTGAGTCTCCAGCCAATGCGCAGCAAAATGATGCCAAGCAAGGGAACGCCGATAGCGGAGGAGAATTTGGCGGCGGCGTCGAAGATGGAGGTGGCGAATCCGCGGGCGCGCGAGGGAAACCACAGGCCCACAGCCTTGGCGTTCGCGGGAAACGTGGGCGCCTCGCCGACGCCAAGCAGAAAGCGGGCGGCGAAGAGACTGGGTATGCCGGGAGCGAGGGCGGCACTGAAAGAGGCCATGCTCCAGATGAAGGTGCTGACGCGGCCGACGCGGCGCACGCCGAACTTATCGAGCAGCACGCCTATGGGGAGCTGACAGAAGGCGTAGGTCCAGTTATAGGCGCCGGAAAGATAGCCAAAGAGAATGTTCGAGATGCCGAAGGCAGCGATGAGCGACTCGTGCGAAACGGAGAGATTAACGCGATCGAAGTAGTTGACTAGCACGCCGAGGCCGAGAAGCCACGCGATCTGCCAACTTCGCCGGGAGGGCCTGGCGTCTTCGCTCATTCGGGCCGGGTCCCGCCAGGCAGATTATGCAGATCGATGCCGAGCTGCTGGCACTTCTTGTAGAGGTGGCTGCGCTCGAGGCCCAGGGCCTTCGCCGTCTCGGTAATGTTGCGGCCGTGGCGCTCGATTTCGGCAAGCACGGTAGCGCGCTCGAAGGCGATCACGCGCTGCGCGAGCGGGCCTGTTGCGTCTTGCGTGCCGCTGCGCAGGGTTGCATTTTGTGAATTGGCTGAAGGCAGCGCGAGGCGGACAGCGGCAGCGTCCACCTGGGCATCGGCGAGAAGAAGCAGGCGTTCGACGATGTTGCGCAACTCTCGGATGTTGCCGGGCCATGTGTAGCCCTTGAGAGCGTCGATGGCGTCGGGTGTGAAGGGCACGGGCTTCCAGGCATTCTGCGCGCAGACCTGGCGGGCAAAGTGTTCGACGAGGGCGTGCAGGTCTTCGCGGCGCTCGCGCAATGGAGGAAGCTCCACAGGGAAGACCACGACGCGATGGTAGAGATCGCGGCGGAAGGCTCCGGATTCGACGAGCTGCTCAAGGTTGCGGTGGGTGGCAACGATGACGCGGACGTCGACGGTGGTGGGCTTGTCTGCGCCGATGCGTTCCACTTCGCCTTCTTCAAGCACGCGGAGCAGCTTGGCCTGCATGGCCGTCGGCATGTCACCGATTTCATCGAGAAAGAGCGTGCCGCGATGCGCCTGCTCAAATTTGCCGATGTGCCGTTGCGCAGCGCCGGTGAAGGAGCCTTTCTCGTGGCCGAAAAGTTCGCTCTCGATAAGCTCGGCAGGAACGGCAGCGCAGTTGAGAGTGATGAAGGGGCCGGCGGCGCGAGGGCTCTTCTCGTGCAGGGTGCGGGCGACGAGCTCCTTGCCCGTGCCGGTCTCGCCGTAGATGCAGACGCGGGATTCGCTTGCTGCGACGCGTTCGATGCGCGCCATGACGCGATGCATCGTATCGCCGGAGAAGACGAGAGCGTGCTTGCCTACCCGGGTGCGAAGGTCGCGATTCTCGGCTTCAAGCCGGGTAAGGTTCAGCGCGTTTTCAACCGTAACGAGCAGCTTTTCTGTAGAGAGAGGCTTCTCGAGAAAGTCGAGAGCGCCCAGGCGCGTGGCGCGCACCGCCATCTCGATGTGCGCCTGGCCACTCATCATTACGACGGGCGCGGTGACGCCCGCGGTTTTAAGGTCTTCGAGCAGCAG
This sequence comes from Occallatibacter sp., assembly GCA_049673945.1. GTDB lineage: Bacteria > Acidobacteriota > Terriglobia > Terriglobales > Acidobacteriaceae > Telmatobacter. The sequence goes on along the minus strand of JBATYG010000438.1, from coordinate 57 downwards.
AAGGCCATCGCGGCGGGGCATCACGACATCACTGAGGATGAGATCGAAGGGCTGAGC
>JBATYG010000437.1:0-2701 GCA_049673945.1 Occallatibacter sp. | reverse complement strand
CCCCGAAACCCGAGCCACACCGGAAACATATGCCCTAGCACGGCAAACAAAGCCGCCAACGCCTCGACGGTTCGCACTGGCGCATGCGGCATCAGGTGAGGTGCGACCGCCGCACCCAGCCATACCGCTGCGCAGCCCTTCAGCATGTCGAGAAGAAAGGTTGCGGCGCCCAGTCCGCGCGCACCGGAACGCATGACATTCGTCGCTCCGATATTGCCGCTGCCAATTGTACGAATGTCCTGTTTGCGGAAGATCCTAACCAGCAGATACCCGGTTGGGATGGAGCCGAACAGGTAGGCTGCGACTGCGACCAGGAGGCTTCCAAGGGGCATATCGAAATCGAGTTTAGCAGGTGAGGGTTGCTCTTCTGGCCGCTAGCTCCGCTTCCAACTGCGAACGATGAACTGCAAACCGCCATCAATCGACCATCACTTCGCCCGGCAGGATAGGACGAGTACGCGGCAGAAGTCCCTTGTATGCTGCGGCGCCCATCGCCGCGAGCGTTCCCGCGTAGATCAGCAGCTTGACCATGCTTCCGCTCCGCGTCAATGGGAGCGTCTTCCACAGCACCAGGAGCAAGGTCTGCGCGATCGTTACTGACCACACTGAGCCATAAAAGTAACGGCGCTCAATGCCTTCGCGCTTCGTCGATCGTCCCACCCGCGGCAGCTTGCCCAGGAAACCAAGCAGCAGAATCGTAGCGCAAAGCGGGAAGTACGAGTACTGGTAGAGCTGTTTCATTGTCCACACGCCGGTCAGTGTCGCGATCACAAGGCCGGCGAGGTTCAGCAATGCGAAGTTGAGTACCGCATTCCAGGCGAAGGTGTAGCAGACCTTGCGATACAAAGGATTCGGCTTGTCCTCATCGAAGCGCAGAATGTACGGCGCGGGCTCACAGCCGGGCATCTGCCCGTAGAGGCCACCGATTCCCGTGCCCACGAGCACTACGCCAAGCCACAGGGAGTTCTCCCAACTGAATCCATGCGCGAAGAGGCTGAAGGTCAGCGGCCCCGGCGTCAGAAAGAAGACCCATATCCAGATGGGCCAGTGAAGCACGCGGTAATATCCCTTGTTGCGGGTCCGCATCCTGCGGGCATCCGCATATTCAACCCTGCCGCTGTAGCGCATGGCCGGAGTTTGGCAGAGACGGCAGGGACGCGTCAATCGAGGCGCAAGCGCGGCAATGCGCTTACATGAGTCTTTTGCGCACCAGATCCAGCGCCTGTTGCGCTGCCCACTGGCGCACGCGGTCGCGGTCGCCGCGGAAGGTCCGGTTGTACGAGTCTGTCTTCTGCGCGTCTGACACGGCAAAGTAGACAAGGCCGACCGGCTTCGTTTCAGTGCCGCCCGTCGGGCCTGCGATGCCGGTTACGCCAAGCCCCAATGTTGCGCCCGTCCGCTTGCGGATTCCTTCAGCCATCGCGCACGCTACTTCGGCGGAAACGGCGCCATGCTGGGCGATCAATTCCGGCGGAACATTGGCGAAGGAGGTCTTCAGCGGGTCAGAGTACACAACGGCGCCGCCAAGGAAGCTGCGCGAGCTGCCGGGCACGCCGGTAATGCGCTGCGCTACCAGGCCGCCGGTGCAGCTTTCGGCTACCGCGAGCGTCGCTTGTCGCAGGCCGAGATAATAGAGCACGATTTGCTCCAGCGATTCCCCTTCTGACGAATACAGCCAGTCGTCGAGCGCCTCTTCCATGCGGTTCGCCAGTTCGTCGACGCGCTCATCGGCCGCTGCCTGGCTCGCCTTTGAGCACACCAGCGTGAGCTGAATATCGCCCGCGTGCGCCAGGATCGTCGTTTCAACGTCCTTGTACTGGGTGTAAATCGGAGCAAGCAGTTTGTCGGCCTGCGACTCGGGAATCATTGCAGCTTTCAGCGTGCGCACCGCGATATGCCTCTGCGGCAGAGCTTCTGACAGGCGAGGCAGGCACTCCGTGTCAAAAAGCGCGTGGCACTCGTGCGGAGGGCCGGGAACGAGCATGATCAGCTTGCGGTAGCCCTCGAAGATCGTGTCAAGCCATTGGCCGGGCGCGCTGCCATTTGCATTGGGCAGCACGGTTGCGCCCTGGATCACGTCAGCCTGCTTCAGATTGTTCTCAGGCATCGAAATGCGCCACGTCGCTGCGCGCGTATGCAGCGCGGCAACCTGGGACGCTTCGCGGCGCAGATGCAGAGACAGTGCTTCAGCAGCGGCTTCACGTGTCAAGTCGTCTTCCGTTGGGCCGAGCCCGCCCACCAGGATCAAAATGTCTGCACGCCCCAGCGCCGCACGGATCGCATTGACCAGGTCTTTGCGTCTGTCTCCGACGATCGTCTTGAAGGCGACTGTCACGCCAATCTCGTTCAGCTTCTTAGTGAGATAGAGAGAATTGGTGTCCTGCCGATGCGGCGTGAGCATCTCGGAGCCGATAGCGATGATTTCAGATCTCATAAGTGCAGCGATCAGTTCCTGGCTCGTGACGCCGGCTTGCGCAGTTCATCTTCAAGAAGGCGTGCGGGCCTTGCGCGACAGCGTACGCGCCTGACCGTTCTCAGCAGACAGAACAGAAGCTAAGCCAGATTGATTCCTTCGACGCCTAAGTCCACATCATAAACCGCCTCACCGGTGGCCAGGATCGCGCTACCGAGAGGCGAAAAGGCAATTCCCACGAGATTGTGGCCGCTGAGGACCAGGCTGGCCTCTCCTTCTGCTGTGACG
>JBATYG010000436.1:0-2209 GCA_049673945.1 Occallatibacter sp. | reverse complement strand
AACATCGGGCGTGACGCACTTCTGCGTTCCCAGCGCGCGTGTGATCACATTTTTGAACGGCGAGCGATGGGCCTGGATGCGCGTCATACGGCCCAGGCGAACCTGCTCTTCAACCAGTGAGTGATCGAGCGTGAGTTGCTCAACTTGCCCGTTGCGCAGGCGATAACAGCGGCTGTCTCCAACATTCAGCACCCACGCGCGATTCTCGTGAACCGCCAGCGCCACCAGCGTAGTGCCCATGCCGCTGAGCCGCGGGTTCCGCTGCGCCCGCGAGAAGATGGCGTCGTTGGCGGCCGTCACCGCGTGCAGGGCTGCCTCCGGCATCGCCGGGGACTCATCCCGTCTGCGTCCGGATAAGCGATGCAGCACTTCATCAACTGCGATCGAGCTGGCAATCTCGCCGGCTGCCGCGCCACCCATGCCGTCGCACACCACAAAAACGCCGTCTTCGACGGAATAGCCGAAGGCATCCTCGTTCGCTGACCGCTTGCGGCCTCGATCGGTCGCTGCTGCAGCCACGTAATGAATTACTGCCGTCGCCAAAGGCGTCTCCGCAGCCAAGTTTACACCGCATGCCGCGCGCGCTGAAACGCTGAAACCTCTGTGCCTTAGGCCGTTTCAGGGCTGGCGGTGAGTATCCGCGCCGGCGGCCGCTGCACTCGCGGACAGGTCATACACCTGAATGGCACCGGCATTCAGCACGGCTACGCGTTTACCTGCCGGCGAAATGGCCACATTGCCACCACCATCGAGCACGGGGCTTGCCGGAGCCAGTAGCTCGCGCTTCCCTTCCGCGGCGTCATAGACCTCTACCAGTTGCCCGGTGACGTTGTCGAAGCTCAGTGGCGAGTAGGCGTCTACGGGGTGCGAAACGCTCAGCGTCTCCCGCGCGATCCGCGACCCATCCGGCGCGATGACCAGGAGCGGCCAGACCTGCGTCGGCGGGCAAGGCGCATCCCAGAGGCGCCGCCCTTCAGTGGAGATTGCGATCAGCCTCCGCCCTCCCTGGGCGGGACAGATGTTGGCCACCGCCTCATTCCGCGCGAGAAACGTCAGCGGGGGCTGGCACGTTGACTCAAGCCTCGCCAGCACCTTGCCTCCACCAGTGAAGTAGTTGAGGTTCAGCACCCACTGGTGGTCCGCGGATGGCAGCGCCTCAAGGTAGCCATCTGCCGTGATGGGCAACTGCACCACGCTGCGCACCCGGCTCACCAGCATCACCTTGCCGGAGTCGCGCTCTAGAATGCGCAGAACCGTGTCCTGTTGCGGATCTTTCTCGCTGTCGCCATCCAGACTGACGCTGGCCTGCGCCGTGGCCGGGCTGCCTACATCACCGGCCTTGCTTTTCGTGGCCGAGGGCTCTAGAGAATCGGTCACCAGGTATTGCTGCGTCGGATCCATCTGCAGCCAGAGCAGCGGCCCTGGGAAGTGCAACAGCGGCGTCAATTGCAGCGTTCCATCGCCTTCCTTCAGCGTATCCCCGTCGCGCAGAAGGAAACGCCCGCCCTTCCCCATCCACAGGTAGCGATCGGTGTCGTGCAGCGTCCACAGGGCCTCGGCGTCCACTGATCCGCCGGGCAGCGCCAGCACCACGGCGCGAATCCGTCGTTCATCCATGCCATATTGCGTACGATGAATCAGGCCCGGGGCGCGAAAGGTAAAGAGCAGATGGTCCTCATCGAGAAAGTCGAGCGAAACGAGGCTCTCCCGCTGGCCCTGGTAATAGGCTCCGGGGGGATAAAACCCCAGCGCCTCCACGGGAATGCTGAAAGCGGGGGGCTGAGAGGCCACCACCACCTGCGGTGTCGATTGATCCGCCGCCCTCTTGTGACGCGCCAGTGCAAATGCAGAACACGGCGCGCACAGCAACAGTGCCGCAGCCACAAACCCGGATAAAGCAACCGCCCTTTGGATACGACAGACCATCGTTAACTATTCTCACCGATCCATGTTGCTTTTGGCTGCTTTTGGCAGTGGAAGGAGCGTTGCAGCCGTATGCGACAGTAAAGAAAGCGATGACGAGCCAGACAAAAGCAAATCCCCGGGTGGCGTTCCTTGGCTATGGCGCGTGCGCGCTCGCCGGATGCCTTTGGGGTACGGGGTTTTACTTTGGCAGGCTGGCCCTGAACGAAATGAGCGTGGAGTACATGGTGCTCTATCGCTTTTTCTTTGCCTGCATCGGCATGCTGCCGGTGGCCCTCATGCACCG